>NZ_LWFT01000324.1:0-386 GCF_001635105.1 Oleiphilus sp. HI0079 | reverse complement strand
ACTCATCCAAGGCTCGATTAATCGTTTCACCTTGAGCTCCTTTTCCAGTTCCGTAGGAGTAAAGTTCTTGGCAGACAACCTCAATTTAGACAGAGGCAATGCCCCTTTTCCGTCCACCAAGTTTGCGAGCTCAGTCGACAACCTCCCTGATAACTGGTTTTGCAGCGAAGCAGTAATACGCTCTCGTTCCTGTTTCATCGCCTGGCTTACCACGGTCTGCATCACCGTGTATTTGGGAATTGCAATACGACGCAGTGATAAATACTCGGTGGTTGCATCGAACAAATACCGGGGTTCAACCCACGACTTAGCTGTTTGCTGTAAGTGAGTGATTAAGGAACCTCGATCCTGTCTATCCCGCCATTTTTGATAATTGAGGAGATCAA
>NZ_LWFT01000323.1:0-360 GCF_001635105.1 Oleiphilus sp. HI0079 | reverse complement strand
GATGTTCGTAATTTCGCTGCAACTCATAGACCTGCACATTTGGATTAGTGGGAGCGTCATGACAAACGACTTTCACGCCATGCTGCATAGCAATCAGTTTGACTTCATCCGGAGAGATTTCTAAATCACGCTGAGCTACTCGATATTCTTGCCGAGGATGGTTCGGATTGCACAGTTCCCTAATACCCCATCGATCCATCGCAGGCTTGTATGCGCGATAATACTTCACATAGGACAAGTAAAATGCCAGGCCACCGATTAACGCAACACCAAAGATCCCTTCCTCAGCGCCGTTTCGCGCTAACGACCAGATCAGTACCACTGCGAGAACGAGTAACGCACCCGACAGTTTAAGCTCAT
>NZ_LWFT01000322.1:0-305 GCF_001635105.1 Oleiphilus sp. HI0079 | reverse complement strand
AGGGTATTAGCTCATCTACTAGATCGAGTGCAGACTTCTCAAGCGCATCTAGCAGGTGATAACTCAAACTAGAAAGCGTGAGATACCAAAATGAAAGCTCGGCATCGAGAGCACGAGCCCAAACATGATGGAGATATAGGCGATAAGGCCGCTCAATGTATTTGTCTGGGTCGTGTTTTTTACGCGCATCTTGCTGAAAGTCGAATTCATGCTCATCGTAGTCGCGCAACGTCGCTAATTGCGTTAGATCGAAATCACCACCATGAAGCTCATTCAATTTGAAGCAATTCTCTCCGATACCGCAT
>NZ_LWFT01000321.1:0-731 GCF_001635105.1 Oleiphilus sp. HI0079 | reverse complement strand
AATTATCTCTGCTGTATTAACGTATAAAACGGCGTATCAACTAGCCTTCGTGGCTACGACGTCGCTTCCTTGAAGTGCATCAACAAGATCACGGAATTTATCGTGATTATTCTCGTTAATATCCATAAGCACTTTGTGTGCATTCAGAACGGTTTGACGCATCTCATCTTCTTGCAGCGGTGTCTGCTCGAGTTCTGCAAGATCTGCTTCACTTTCAATCGGCTCTTTGGTGATAACAAAAACGCTATCAAAACCCATAGATTCAACAATTCGGGTGACGTCAGGATTAGTCGAAACAATAGAGGGGAGGAAATGGGATTTTTCTTTCGCTTTCACAGCAAGCTTAGCCAGCATGCCCAGCGTCGTGCTATCAAGGTGATCTGTTTCAGAAAGATCAACGACAAGACTTCGAAAATTCGGATTCTCCGAGATTTTTTCAATCACAGAATCGATCGTTGAGCATGCATTTAGACGCACCTCTCCAACCAACTTCAAAATATAAACGCCGCTGCAATCAGCCTGTAGTACTTTACACTGGGACATCGCTACTTAACTCTAGGGTTTGCAAGTAACCTCCTACCATACGCTACGAATCATCCTGGTCGCAGACCGTCAAAACGGCTATATCATCTGGCAGCTCATCAATGTCGTCCAATCCCATTGATGTCAAAATTGATTCTATCCCCCCTTGCTGTTTAGAAACAACATCTAATAGTAACTTTTCTTTCTCT
>NZ_LWFT01000320.1:0-221 GCF_001635105.1 Oleiphilus sp. HI0079 | reverse complement strand
CGTGCGACTGCGCTGTTGGTGTAGCGCGGCGAAGGTTCCACCAAATGCCATCATAAGTAGATAGCTAGTACAAAACATAAATGCATTAAGCAGTGGCTGTTGCAAAAATAAGAGTAAGGCGAAACAGCAAAGCACAACAATATTGAGGATGCGCGCTTGTTTTAGGGGCAGGGCAATGTAGGTAAACAGGCCCAGAGGAATAACCCAGTACATCATATCGG
>NZ_LWFT01000319.1:0-481 GCF_001635105.1 Oleiphilus sp. HI0079 | reverse complement strand
ACATACCTAAAAACCGGATCAACTCAGGCTTGGCAGTTTTGCGCAGTTGGACCAGTACTCTGCAAGCACTCGAGTGACAAACTCGGCCTGATCTCGATCATGTGGTTTGGTAACAAAGCTATTGGCCCCCAATTGATAACTCTTCTGAATATCTGCGTCGGCTCCAGAGGTGCTGTAAACAATAATCGGAAGCGCATCTAAGCGTCTATCAGACCGAATACGCTCTATTACTTCATAACCGCTGATCTCTGGCATGTTCAAATCCAGCAGCACGACCGTGCGCTTGTGGAGTTTGTAGTTTGACTCTGCCAAATATGTCTCGAAGGTTACCCATGAATCAAAACATTGAAGATCGGCATCTGGCGCATAACGATTTAGATCTCCTTTAAATAAGTAGTGCTCATCCACATCATCATCAATGAACAAAAACTGCACATCCTTCGTGCTCATGTATATACCCCGAATCTTACATCCTATTTGG
>NZ_LWFT01000318.1:0-468 GCF_001635105.1 Oleiphilus sp. HI0079 | reverse complement strand
TTGAATACCTTATTTACATTTTTTGACATTCCAGACGCAACTGCTTACGGATACAGATAAACAGGGTGTTTGTTTTGCTATTTAACGGTCTCTACGGTGCTTTTAACGAAAAAGGCTCGCTGGTTAGCGAGCCTTTAAGCTGGGGTGCCTCAAAGATCATTCTATTTAACGCTGATAGTAAACCGGCTTCATTTCGCGCTCTGTCGGCTGACCCATCTTCACCTCGCCATCAATTACCCCATAAGGATAGGTCCAGCTGCGAGCCCAACCAGCAATATGTTCAGAAGCAACAACGATCTGTCTTAGGATTGTGCCGTCATCAAGCTTTCGGCCCGTGACGTAGATAATCCCAACGGCCCACTGCGTACGATTCGCCGCAAGGCCCTGCAATGCTTTAACCAATGCCTCGAGTGCAACCTCCTGGGGCATCTCGTCCTGCCCATCTACACGAATCGCACGGAAATTCCC
>NZ_LWFT01000317.1:0-290 GCF_001635105.1 Oleiphilus sp. HI0079 | reverse complement strand
CGTTCAATTTTTTGTAAGTTCTTGTGACCTAAATGAATGGCCTGAGCGCAGTGGATCGCTTTTTACATGCTCTTGAACGACCTAGAAACAAAAAAAGCGCGTTTAATTAGGGCTCGTTTGACGAGCATGATGCCCTTGCTTTCGCCGTTAACGATTGCCTCAACGAATCGAGTGCGGACATGTTAAGTCAGACCAGCTGTGGGTGCCGTCAGTTCGCAGCCGCGTTTAATCAGCGCGTACTTAGCTGTTGGTATGTCACCAAAATGAATAAGTTTCGCGTAAGGGTGCTC
>NZ_LWFT01000316.1:0-23322 GCF_001635105.1 Oleiphilus sp. HI0079 | reverse complement strand
AGATACTGGCGCTTTATGGTTTGGCTGCCGTCTCGGACGGGCAGTACGATAAAGGCGAGGCCGCCATTATCAAGGCCGCAGGTTTGGCTCCAAAGAATGTCCGTCTGCAGCTCGCGCTCGCGAGTTTTTATCGTAGCACGCCAAATGCCGACCGGAACAAGGAGTTGCCTCATCTTCAAAAAGCATTCGAGCTTGACCCGAAACAGCGTCAGGTTTTAGTGGATTTAGCATCCTACTACCGCAGAAATGGCGAGCAAGACAAAGCGAAAGAGATCTTGGTCTCGAACGCGAAAAAGCATGCTGATAATTACACTGCGAATTTTATTGCGGGACAGTTTTTGGCGACAACCGGCGATATAGCAGAATCAAGTATGTTGCTTAAAAACGCTGCACCATTGGCTAAGCAGATAGTCAGCGGGCAGTCATTCANGGTGCACTGGGCCGTAATGCCCTGCTTGAAAACAAGAATGAAGCGGCGAAGCAGTATTTCGAAGCAATGCTTGAATTGAGTCCAAACAGCATTGGTGCGTACGCTGGTTTGTATGAGGCTGAGAGCCGTGTGAATGGGCAGGAGAATGCTCTAAGAAAACTTGCTCAGCGTGCGAGAGAAGATCAGTCTCTGGCTGCGTATCAAAGCCTGATTCGTATCGCGTTAAGCAATCGAAATATCTCCGGAGCGGAGCGCTATTACGCTGACGCTATGGATAATCTGCCTGATCAGGGTGCTGAACTAAAAGATGTTAAGGCGGTGATTGATTACTCTCGGGCGATTGATTACCTCAAAACCGGGCAGTTAGATAAAGCGCGGGATGTGGCGGCTAGAAGTCTTGTAACGAACCCTGGAAATGTCCGTGTTGTTGCAGTACTTGCTGAGGTTGAAATACGGTCTGAACGATTCGACGAGGCGGAGAAAATGCTCGCTCAGCTGGATGAGCAGGCCGAGCAATTGGGGCACATTCTGCCGGCCTTGAAAGGCGATCTTGCGATGGCTAAAAAGGAATATACGGTTGCCCGAAGCGCTTATGAGAAAGCTTGGAGTTTATCCAAAGCTCCTGCAGTTGCAGAAAAACTGCATCGGGTTCTAGGGCTTTTGAAAGACCAAAAGGCACGTTCGGCGTTTCTCGCAGACTGGTATTCAGCGCAACCTGATAACTTACTAGCGATGCTGTTGGTTGGCATGGAAAGCCAGCAAAAAGGTGATGTCGATAAAGCGCAAACGGTATACGAAACACTCTTAACTCAACGTCCTGATTCAGTTGCTGCATTGAATAACCTTGGTTGGCTCTACTACGAAAAAGGCGATGAGAGGGCGCTAGATCTTTTAGCCCGCGCTGCTGAGCTTGCGCCTAATAGTCCTGCTGTCTTGGACAGTTATGGGTGGGTTTTGCACAAGTTTGGTAAAACCGCTGAGGGATTGCCGTATCTGGAAAAGGCCGCTGAGATGCAGCCCGATAATGCGGAAATTCAAGCGCACTTCAATGAGGCTAAGGCTGCAGGGTAGCTCAGTGCTTTGTGATCCCACGTACTCGGTGGGATCTATCCCGCTCATCTTGGTCTGAAGGGCTGGGTTTTGCAGAGCTCTCAGTGCCATCAAGCGGGTTTTTCGAAGTTGTGTATGGTTTTGGTGCTATACGCCAATTCGGCCAATCGAAAAGCCTTCGCTTGATCACTCTCAATCGCTAATTTGGCGCTCAACTAAGCTGTTTTGATAGCATGCTTTTCTATTAGAGAGTAAAGGGTTGGGCGAGTGACGCCGAGTATTCTCGCTGCTTTTGCCATGTTGCCTGCAGCGCTTTGGATAGCCTGTTGGCAAGCGGTTTTTTCAGCGTTATCTCGTATTTGCTTAAGGTTTAGAGAACCCTCGGGTAGGTTAAGAAACTCCCCCTCGAGCTCTAGGTCTTCTGCGCTAACGTTGCGTCCATCGGTCATAATGGCGGCACGCTTTATTTTATTAATCATCTCACGCACGTTACCTGGCCAATCATGATGACGAATAGCCGTCATGGCATCTTCAGAAAGGCGCAAATCTTCGCGATTCATGTCGCTGCCAATGCTCTTTAAGAGGGCCTGGGCGATCAGTACAGAATCACCCTCGCGCTCGCGTAAAGGGGGAATATTTAAGCTAATCTCACTCACGCGGTAGTACAAATCTTCACGAAATTTGTTGCTCTGGATAAGGCTGTCGATGTCTTGATGTGTTGCACAAACAACGCGTACATCGACAGGAATTTCTTTCACGCCGCCTACTCGTTCGATGACTCGCTCCTGCAGAAAACGGAGCATCTTTGGTTGCAGGGATGCCGGCATGTCACCAATCTCATCGAGAAACAGGGTGCCCCCATGTGCAAGTTCAACCTTGCCCTTTTTTTGCTGATGAGCGCCGGTAAACGCGCCTTTCTCATGGCCGAATAATTCGCTCTCCAGCAGGTTCTCTGGAATCGCTGCGCAGTTGATCGCTGAGAATGGACCATCGGAGCGAGGGCTGAGGTTGTGCAAGGCTCTAGCTAGCACCTCTTTACCGGTGCCTGTCTCTCCCAAAAGTAAGGTGGATACGTCCGCCGGTGCTATCTTTTCGATAGTTCTGCAAACTTTCATCATAGATGGGCTGCTGGCGATAACTCCGGGTATGCCGGAGCCGGCCTGTGTTTTTTTCAGACGCGAGTTTTCAGTCTCGAGTTCTTGCATGCGAAAAGCTCGCTCTACAATAAAGTTCAGAATGTCTGCGTCTAGCGGTTTGTGGAAAAAATCAGTGGCGCCCATGCCGACAGCTTGAACGGCATTTTCTTTTTCTTCGCGTCCGGTTACCACAATGACTTTAGTCTTTGGGGCGAGTTGGAGGATTTCTTCTAGCACTAAAAAGCCTTCAGTTGCGCCCCCTGGGTCTGGAGGTAGGCCAAGATCAAGCGTGACAACTCCAGGCTCATGTCGACGCAGCAAGGAAATGGCACTTTCTCTATCTGAAGCCATATGGACTTCCACGTCGTCATTGAAGCACCAGCGCATCTGGCTTTGAAGGCCTGGATCATCCTCGACAATGAGTAAGTTTTTTTTCACGCTCGTGCTTCCTTTGTTTGCATCAACTGTTCATCCATTTTGATACGTGGAATTCTAAGTGTAAAACAAGTTCCTAGCTCTGGCTCGCTAGTTACGTTGATTGTACCGCCAATTTTTCGCAGGTACTCTCGGCTTTGATATGCGCCTATGCCCATTCCTGTGAGACCTTTGGTGCTTGCGAACGGTTTGAAGAGTTCATTCTTAATAAATTCGGGCGTCATGCCAATACCGTTGTCTTGGATAAAGACGAAGGCTTCATCTGCACTGGTTTTAGTAGAGATCTCAACTTGCCCATCTCGATCGCAGGCCTCGATTGCGTTTTGGGTGATGTGTTCAATAACTGAGGCTAACTGCTGTACGTCTGCGTTAACCCAGATATGTTCTTCATGCAGCACCAGTTTTGGAGTTGGCGAGCTAGATTTTTTTTCTAGGCAGATGTTTGCAAGCAAATCGCAAAGGTCTACCTCGCGCACCTGTTCATGCTGCCCTGGGTTACGAATCTGTGCCAACAAATGTTCCATTTTCTCAACGGAGTGCTGGGTCGTGTTGATCATGTCATCAACAAAAGCAGGTTTGTGCTTGTGTTTAGGTGCGTTTTTTACCATCAGAGATAGCTGCGCAATAATGGTCTTAATATCGTGAATAAGGAATGCTGAGGTTTGGTTGACCGCTTCAAATTGGCGGGATTGCGCAAGCTGCTCTTCGGATCTATGTTGCTCGAGATGACTGCATGCCTGTTGAGCAACGATCTTGAGCAAATCGTAGTTCTCCCAGTTTAGCTCCATTGGCATGTAGGGTTTTGCCAGAAATACAAATCCAGATAGTCTGTTATTGCTCTTTAAAGGAACGATCAACCATGGCTCTTCAGCCCCTAAGATCCCTTCTGGTATTTCAATGAGGTCGTATTTCTCTGGGTCCGCCAAGAACTCCGTCAGGTTGATAATCCAGTCGTTGTCTTCAAAGTAGTGAGCAAGGTCAGAATCTTGATCTATTTGAGAGAGTGTTCTTTCTGTAAAACCAAACTGTGATTTGATAGCGAAATTATTGTCTTCATCACGAACCCATATGGCGCCAGCTTGTGCTTGAACCAACTCAGCTAGTGTTCGGGTGCTACGTAATGGAAGAGTATCTTGCGCATCGCTAGACTGCAGGCTGGCCGTTGATTTGATCCATTCATCTCGATAATCATATTTATAGTCGAAGAAGTTCTTCGAGATAAAAACCATCGTGCGTGCTCGAAGATTCGGGGAGCTGATGACGAGGATCAGAAAGATGCCTGCTGAAAAGACGAATAAAACACGCAGCGCTTCACCCCAGGTACCTCCGAAAACGTTAATGTAGTAACCACCCGCAGAAACAAAGATCAGATAAACACCAGCAAGCATTAGTGTGGTTGTGTGGAAGATCATCTGTCTCGAGATGTGAATACCAATAGGCTTGTCTTTGCGGGTGATTAGCGTGGTGGCGATAAGCGGTGTGGCGAGGGCATTTACTGCGCCTCTGGTATCCCATAGAGCGCCTGACAAATGGTTGAATAGCAATGCGTCGGAATACATCACAAAGTCATAGGCGAGGATTGTAGCGACCGCCAAGCTTAGGTACTTGATGCCTGCTCGAGTGTAGATTGCCGAATTACGCCAGATTTGTTCGAGCAGAAGGATGCCTACGAGCGAAACCAGTACATTGAGGATGAGTAAGCTTCGCCCATCAACAAGGTTTATACCCAACCACGCTTGAAGATTGATGAGTGCTATGGTGGCGCTGAGCAAAATGATGATCCCAGAGCTAAATAACAACTGAGGATCAATTTTCAATTTTCTAGGAAAAGGCGATATACCAAGTATCGAGTAGAGAACAATGAACCATGAGAGGGTTCTTAGAAGTTCTATGCTATAGCGAATCGTGAAAGGGATTTCAAAACCGCTCGACTGCGCGCACAACAACCCGAGCCACAATGCGGAACAGAAAGCGGCAGCCAGAAGCGCTTTATCAGTGGTGCGGCGGTGTTCACTGCGCAGCATATACATGCATAACAGAGCGAACGTAACAACGCCAGTCGCATTGCCTATAACGGGGAAGCTAAGATCCATCGTTTGAGTTTGTCTTCCATTTTTTGAGCGTGATTGAGCCAAATGTTAAAAGCTTATCAACAAGTGTAACAGGGAAGAGCGAAAGGGTGGTGCTTAAGGGCGAAAAGGCAAAAAAAAAGCCGGGTGTGCTACCAAACACAACCGGCAATAAGTGCGAGTAGTATCCATGAAAGTCTTTCATTTCCCCAACGGTGCGTACACCGTCGGTACCGACAAGTATTAGTGAAAATTGGCATTTCGCAAATTGAAACTGTCAAAAAGATGATCACTTTTTGGAATAAGTAGGGCTGTATTTGTGGCAGACTGTAATTACACCTAGAAATTAATTTAGGTAATCTTTTGTATGTGTATGTTTCTATTGATCTTTTGTTGATTCATCTTTTGTGAGCTTTTCTTCGCTGAGCCATGGGAGTTTGCGATAGTGGGGCTCTGATTCTGCAAAGTTTGTAAATGGATATTTGATGATGTCGAAATAGGGCGAGTAATCGAAATCACTGGGGGTACAAAGTTTTGGATTTCTTCGATATATGTTTACGTGGCCTTCCTCCGAGCGCTTGATCATTGGCAGTATCGGATATTGGATTGAGCCAAATGCTTCGGCAATCATTGTAGAGCACACTGTTTTTGTCGTTTTTCCTGGGTGAGTAGAAAATAAGCTCGAGCGCCAGCGCCTCGGAAGGATCAAATAAGGAAAGAAAAAACGCAGCAGGTCGAATATTTGCCGGATGTCGTAGTCGGTCCCGAGTCGGGATATCGCGTGCTGAATCACTTTCTGAGCATCACGATAGGTAATGTCTTTGGGTCTGCAAATACGCACGTGATCGCGGTCATACACGGAAAGTGGACGCGCCACTGTTCCCATCCCTAACTCGCTTTCGACAATCAGCTGTACATCAGGCTGTCCATCAAAGAAGCTTTTGAGACGTTGCCGGTCATGGGGGTTCTCTATTTCATGGATTCGGCCTATATACAGTGCAGCATGAGACCATCGGCTTTGCGTCACTGTTTTTATAACATCACTGACACGACTTCGGCCCTCGACTAAGATCACGTCGCCCGGCTTGATTTCGTAGCGCATGCGTTCGTAATCACTCATCGGAATCTGATTGGGCGGGCGCTCTCTGATTAGCAGTCGCGTGAAAAACGCGATGAGCTTGCTTTTAGTTTGAAACCCCATGGATTGATTCCGAGAATGAAAACGATGGCCTAGTATTAAAGGTGTAGACAATAAATGTCTGAACAGCAAAGCAAATATTGTCAAATTGTGACTGTATGGTTGCAGAGAAGTCTCGTAAACTAGGACGAAATTAGATTAATGCCAACAATGGTTTAAGAGAATATGGCTCACAAAGATAACGAGACGCCGATTAGCGATTCGGCAAACGAACAAGCGCATCAATTGTCCGATAAGATTAAAGAGTCGGCGCGTCAGATCTGGCTAGCCGGTCTTGGCGCTTACAATAAAGCAGAAGAAGACACCGGCAAGATTTTTGAGAAGCTGGTGAAAGAAGGTGAGGAGCTTGAGTCGGCAACGCGCGGCGCTGTTGAAAAACGTTTTAAAGCCGTCGAAGGAAAGGTAGAAGGCGTTCGTGGTAAAGCAAGCAATACGTTTGGCAAGCTTGAATCGGTCTTTGATGAGCGGGTTTCCGATGCGCTTGAGCGTTTGGGTATTCCTAACAAAAAGACGCTTGAGGCGCTTGAAGCACGGATAGAAGCGTTAGAAAAAGAGCTGAAGAAAAAGAAGTAGAACGCGCTTCTTTGTTCAGCGTTTAGTCTTAGGCTCTATGCTCGCTTGAGCGCAGAGCTTCTTCCCTTTCACACGAATACTGTGTTCTCAATGTCTGCAACTAGACTTAAAGATATGCCTCTTTTAGCGCATTGATCATTTCGCGCCGCTCTTCTTCCAAGAATGGCGCAACTACGGACATCACCTGATACACGCCTTTGGCAAGAGCGTCATCATGCACCTCACCTTCGTTAATGACTGAATAGCTCAGCCAGAAAGTGGTAATTAGAATGACTTGCTCGGTGAGAGCGCTGACCTCGGCTTCATTGGCATGTAAACGACCTTGTTCAATTGCGCGTTGCAATACTAAAGAGCAAGCCTTTCTCTTTGTGTTTAGGATCTTTTGGAATTTCTTTTCGAGGTGCGGGTACTTTGCCATGACCGTGACTAAGTCTTTGTACAGAAACTGAAATTTTGCGATGTTTTCGAAGATCAAATGCAGGTAGAACCAGAGGTCCTCGATTTCCATTTCTGACTCAGGTACAACCAAAATATCGTACATGCTCGTTTCGAACCACGAGAACAATTCGTTGAGAATTTCGGTTTTGCTTTTGAAGTGGTAGTACAAATTACCCGGACTGATATCCAGTTCGTCAGCGATCAATAGCGTTGTGACGTTCGGTTCACCAAGTTCATTAAACAAGGCAAGACTGGTGTGCAAAATTCGCTCGCGCGTCTTCATGAATAGCTAGATCCGCTCTTGGTCAAATTTGTTGTTGGTGCGTCTGCTAAGGTTCTTAGGATGCATGCATGGTCAGTCAATCAATGGCTTTGGGTCAACATAAAAGTGCGTAATGCGATCATCGCTGAATTTCTCAAAGAACTGACTAGCCTGTGTGATCAAGCGAAATACCTGCTGGCCGTCTTTTGCACTACTTAGAACCTTCATGCTGTCATAACTTCCGCGTATCTTAGTGAAGCGCGCGGTCAGACTTGTGGCGATTATCCTGCCGGGCTCCAGCTCGTTCTCTTTCGCAAGAAAGTTGCGGTAGGTATGTACTTCCTCGTCGCTTAGATTTGAGCGTGTTGCCAAATGAGGCATTTTAACCCGGTTTAGTATGCAGTGACTGTAAGACTGTGACTGCTCCATACTAAAGCGCCGGAATGCTTCCCAGAAATAGCTGTCGGTAATGTGTTGGAATAAATCCAGCTGTGAAAGGCTACGTGTCACAAGGTCACGCACATTGCTTTGTGTCATCACCTCCTCGATCGCTGCACGCAGTAGCCAGTCAAATCCTTGCGCAGTTTTGTGAGCATAGACTTGGCGATACATTTGATGGCGGCTGTACACAAAGTCCTCTAGAGAGCTTAGGCTTTTTTCTGCGATCGCGATGCCGACCCAGTTTGTCTGATCGCATAGACCAAAGTGAAGGTTGCTCAGTAGATGGTCAAGATTAAACCCGCCAATGGTGACGGATGAGTGAAAACCATCGCGGAGCATGTAGTCAGCTCTATCTGCGTCTAGCTCTCCAGAAACGATGTGAGACAAAAGCGTTCTGAATTTTTCGGCAAAATCTGTTGGTGGTATATGTGGTTTGTTGCCGGTCACTAAAGGCCAGATAGCGAGAGCATGCCGTTCAAAGCTTTGGCTGACGCGTACGTCCACGGTTTCCATGAGTGAGAGAATGTCGCTCGTTTCGATGTCGCTGCGTTGCTCGTGAGCTTCTTCAAGCAGCTGGTGGGCTACACGAACAGAGTAGTGTTCGTGTTCGATATGCTCGGGCACCTGTTTGTATGCGTGTTGGTAGTCTGCGCCGTTCCAAAGCTGCTTAAAGGTGTCGGTCGAATCGAGTATCTCGCGTATCGCTTGTGTTCGACTAAATTGGTGAGAAAAGCTACTGTGACCACTGTCATGTAACAAGCATGCGCATCGGACAATACGATGGAAATAGCTGATTGCTTCTAAAACTTGGCTATCAACCTCGCTACCAAATTCTCGACTTCGCTTCTTTAGGCCGTTTTCCACCATAGCCATGAACATGCGCCCGCCAACATGCATTGCACCCACGCTGTGTAAAAAACGCGAATGCGTAGCGCCAGGAAACACCAGAGATAGTATGTCGTTCTGACAAATGAATCTCAGGCGCTGAAAAAGCGGGTGGTCAATAAGAGCGACTTCAAATCGGGAGACAGGTATGCCGCCGTGCACAGGATCCATAATCAGTTTGTGGTAATTGCCGAGCAGGTCGTCTACTTGAAGAAGCAAGAGAAATCCTTTTTGATCTAGTCTGTTGTAGGCTTTGTATATACTGAGTATAGCGATAGTTTTTGTCTGACGTTGGTATTATTGCGTCTTTGCTTTACCTTGAGATCAGCTAGCCTATACTCAGAAGATATATGTTGAATACAGTGCAGTTATGAATCCCAGCTCAGACCAAATATTGGTGATCGACCCTAGTGCCGATGACCGTGAAAAACTGGTCGCCTACCTCACCGGTAAAGGTTACTTTGTTCAAACCGCTAAGAGTCTTGAAACTGCGCACTTGCTTACGTTTGAAGAGCCTCCCGATCTTATTTTTGCTGATGTCCCCAGCGAGCAAATAGAACTATTGCCTTTTTTCGATGGCGAAAAACGCAGCCCCCTCGTGATTGTATCGATCGCAGAAACTGCCGGTGATGTTGTCGCATGTCTACGGGCCGGTGCTCAGGACTTTATTCTTAAACCGGTGCGCGATTATGAAAAGCTAGATTCCGTCATTCATAGAACGCTCGATCAGATTCGGCTAGCGAAGTTGAACAAACGTCTGCGTTCTGAATTGGAGGAGAGAAATCGAAAGCTGCGAGAAGGCATTCATGAGCTGCGAACTGATCAAAAAGCAGGCCTTCAGGTCCAGCTAAAGATGTTGCCGCAGCGCCAAAAAGAGCTAAACGGCTTTCACTTTGACCACATTATTCGCCCTTCGCTTTACTTGAGTGGTGATTTTCTAGATTACTTCCGGCTTGATGATCATCGCGTTTTGTTTTTCTTTGCTGACGTTTCAGGGCATGGCGCATCTTCGGCGTTTGTTACCGTACTATTGAAAAACTTGTCCGCGCGTTTACTACGAAACTATCGTCGTCAGTCTAGCGATGACATCAGTTGTCCGGTGAAGTTTTTAAAGCGTCTAAATCAAGAGTTAATCGTATCTGATCTTGGCAAGCATCTAACGGTGTTTGCGGGGGTGCTAGATCAGTTCAAAAGAACGCTTACCTATACTATTGGTGGGCATTTGCCGTTGCCAATACTTAAAACCCCGGAAGGGACAGAATATCTGGATGCCAAGGGCGTGGCAGTAGGTCTGTTTCCGGAACCTGAGTTTGAGCGCGTTGTCCGAGACCTGCCGCCCAAGTTCAATATCACAGTCTTTTCCGATGGAATATTAGAAGTGCTGCACAATGACACACTAAAAGAGAAAGAAAAGTTACTATTAGATGTTGTTTCTAAACAGCAAGGGGGGATAGAATCAATTTTGACATCAATGGGATTGGACGACATTGATGAGCTGCCAGATGATATAGCCGTTTTGACGGTCTGCGACCAGGATGATTCGTAGCGTATGGTAGGAGGTTACTTGCAAACCCTAGAGTTAAGTAGCGATGTCCCAGTGTAAAGTACTACAGGCTGATTGCAGCGGCGTTTATATTTTGAAGTTGGTTGGAGAGGTGCGTCTAAATGCATGCTCAACGATCGATTCTGTGATTGAAAAAATCTCGGAGAATCCGAATTTTCGAAGTCTTGTCGTTGATCTTTCTGAAACAGATCACCTTGATAGCACGACGCTGGGCATGCTGGCTAAGCTTGCTGTGAAAGCGAAAGAAAAATCCCATTTCCTCCCCTCTATTGTTTCGACTAATCCTGACGTCACCCGAATTGTTGAATCTATGGGTTTTGATAGCGTTTTTGTTATCACCAAAGAGCCGATTGAAAGTGAAGCAGATCTTGCAGAACTCGAGCAGACACCGCTGCAAGAAGATGAGATGCGTCAAACCGTTCTGAATGCACACAAAGTGCTTATGGATATTAACGAGAATAATCACGATAAATTCCGTGATCTTGTTGATGCACTTCAAGGAAGCGACGTCGTAGCCACGAAGGCTAGTTGATACGCCGTTTTATACGTTAATACAGCAGAGATAATTACATGAGCGATTGCAAACGCATTGCGGTGCTTGGTGGCGGAAGCTTCGGCACGGTCATTGCGAACATTGCAGCTGAGAACGGTTATATCGTGACGCTATGGATGCGAAGCGAAGAAGCTGTGCAGCAAATTACAGACTCTAGGATCAATCAGCGATACTTGCCCGATCTCGTGTTGCACGAGAACCTCAATGCAACAACAGATCTTAAGCTTGCCATTACCGATGCGCAGCTCATCTTTTTTGCCATCCCCAGCAAATCTTTTCGTGATGTGGTGGAGCGGGTTTCTGGTTATGTCGACAGCGATCAGATGGTTATTAGTACAACAAAGGGTATTGAGCCAGGTACTTTGAATTTGATGAGCGATATCTTGCGCGCCGAGTTGCCCCACAACAGGGTGGGTGTGATGGGTGGTCCAAATTTAGCCAAAGAGATCGCAAAGCATGAAATCACCGCGACTGTGATTGCAAGTGAAGACTCTGATCTTCGCCGTATTGTTCAAGAAACACTTAGCTGTTTGTATTTCCGGGTTTATGCCAGTGCCGACGTTTACGGTGTTGAGCTTGGTGGTGCCTTGAAAAACATCTATGCGATTATCTCCGGCATCGCTGCGGCCAAGAAATTGGGAGAGAACACCATCGCAATGCTGCTTACCCGCTCACTTGCTGAAATGGGGCGGTTTGCTGAAACACAAGGTGCAAATCCTATGACCTTTCTCGGTCTATCTGGAGTTGGTGATTTAATCGCCACAGCGTGCTCGCCTTTGAGTCGGAATTATCGAGTAGGCTATGCGTTTGGCGAAGGGCGCAATCTCGATGAAGCTGTGGCAGAGCTCGGTGAGGTTGCCGAGGGTGTGAACACGCTTAAGCAGGTAAAGCGTTTTGCTGATGAACACGATATATACATGCCACTGGTTCAAGGCCTCTATAAAGTGCTTTATGGTGGAGAATCGATTTCGGCTGTGATAAAAACATTGATGCTCGCCGAGCGCAACACAGATGTTGAATACACCCTGCCGAAGGATGAGATCTAATGCGAATCGTCTACGTTATTCTGTTCAGTATTATTTTTAGCTTTATGGACATACTGCTGGCCTTTATCGCTTTACTGCAAAGCGTCATCGCGGTTGTATCCGGTCAGCCAAATGAAGCGCTAAAGGACTTCGGGGCGCGACTGGGTATTTACCTCAAGCAAATAGCGGAGTTTGTTAGCTTTGAAAAAGATGAGATGCCCTTTCCGTTTTCCGACTGGCCCGAACGCGAGATTAATCAAACTGATACTGAAAGCGTAGAGCGAACGGACAGCAATGGTTAATGTGTTTTTGTGTCGTCATGGTGAGGCATCGTTTGACGCACCGAATGACAGATTGCGGCCACTGACAGAGACAGGCATTGCGAACACCAAGCAATGTGTTTCTGAAATGGAAGCTGTATTAAAAGGTGTTGTGACCCAAATCTGGAGCAGCGATTTGCTGCGTGCTCAGCAAACGGCAGAAAGCTTTGCTGAAGCGCTTGAGATTGAAGTGACCGTGCAGACTTTTCTTCGTCCAGATTCTGACCCGGCTCGAGTGGTTAAAAAACTTGCTGACTGTTCCGAGAATGAGAGTGTGCTTGTTGTTGCGCATATGCCGCTTCTTGGCGATTTGTTAAGCCTGTTACTTGATGGCAATCTCTACACTCCTTATAACTTTCAAACCAGTGAAGTTGTGCATCTGCAAGGCGAGCTTGTCGCCACTGGCCTCATGGAGCGTGTCGCATTCTCTTAGGCGTCTACTGTCCAATACCTGATATTTAGCACCAAACAATTAAGACCTTATGAACTATTACCCGATTGAATACATCGAACCCGTTTTTCGTCCTCCCAGCGAAGCGCTCTCGTTTATCTTGCCGCTAACCAATGGTTGCTCATGGAATAAATGTACTTTCTGCGAGATGTACACCCAAGAACAAAAGAAGTTTCGTGCACGTAAAGACGAAGAGGTGTTTGCGGATATAGCCCGCGTAGCACAAGCTGTGCCTCACACTAAACGTGTATTTTTAGCGGATGGCGACGCAATGATTCTACCGACGCGTCGTCTTAGGGTTGTTCTGGAGAAATTGCGCGAGTCCTTCCCAAATTTAGAGCGTGTGACTTCCTACTGTTTGCCCAGAAATTTGGCGAAAAAGTCGGTAGATGAGTTAATTGAGTTGCGTGAGCTCGGCTTGCAGATGCTGTATGTGGGGCTCGAGTCGGGTGATGATTTTGTTCTTGATATGGTGAATAAAGGTGAGAGCTACGAAAGTTCTGTGTCAGCGCTAAAAAAAATCCGCGAAGCAGGAATAAGATCATCGGTGATGGTGCTCAATGGTCTGGGTGGTCAACGCTATTCTGAGCAGCATGCTATCAACTCAGCGAAAGCGGTGAATGAGGCGCAGCCAGACTTTGTATCCACTTTAGTAGTGAGCTTCCCTATGGGGGAGGAGCGTTATCGCGAGCGTTTCACTGATTGGGAGCCGCTAACGCAAAAACAACTGTTTAAAGAGCTATATCAGTTTATCGAGCATCTGGAGTTGGAGAATACGACTTTTCGTTCAGACCATGCCTCAAACTACTTGCCCTTAAAAGGTGTGCTAGGCCAAGACAAAGCACGCTTTTTGGAAGAGTTGGATATGGCGATTAATCAGCCTGAGAATGTTCGACTAAGAGAAGAGTGGCAGCGAGGTCTATAGATTACGATGCATGGTCAGCGCCCTCACTAGTGAGCGGGTCGAGCCGCGGAGCTAGAAGCAGAAAGCTTATTCTGCTGGGTGGAAAGGCTATCGACAATGCGCATTGCGGACTGGGAGAAGTCGGGCTCTTTAGCACCAAGGTCGTTCATGATTTTCATCTGGTCTATGATCAAGTTTTCGAGTTTGATTTCTGTAAGCTCTTCATTGGTGAGCCAGCGCATCGACCAACTTGCAAATCGCCTGCCTGATATTTTTTCCTCTGCAACAGATCGAATTATCCGATGTCTTTGATCAGCGCTAATGCGCGCAAATAGCTCATCCAAGGCTCGGTCTGGACCCTCAATATATTGGATAAAGGTACTATCTTCGAAGTAGAGATAGCCTGAAATACCGAGAATTAAGTTTGACTCGTAAGCTTCAGTCTCTAGCTCCTCTAGTTGGGTTGGAAGAAATTCGACCGTGCTGTTACTGGCGTACAGAATCGATTTCACTATGATATTGCCTCTTCTGGTTGGCCAAAAAGCAAACAGTTTATAGCTTAGTTCATGTCGCCAATAACTCAATCAGCCATAGAATGCGATGCAGGGACAATATATAACTGCTGGTTTTCTATAGCAGTCGCCTTGGAGAAAAGCTGCTAAAGTGGAAGCTTAAGTGTCTTGATCAACCCCATTAGCTGTGTGAAGAATAAACATATGACGAGTAAAAGAGAGCTACCGAATTTTTCGCAAGAATTGCGCAAGCTTTTAAAGTACGAAAATCAAATGCCTCCGGTTGATCAATGGCAGCCTCAGAGACAAGGCACCGTTGAAATAACGATCAAACGTGATGGCGCTTGGTGGTTTCAAAATGCGCCAATGACACGTGAAGCAACCATACAGCTGTTCTCTAAAATCTTGCTAAAAGAAGAGGATGCGTATTTTCTGGTGACTCCCGCGGAGAAAATGCAGCTTCAGGTCGAATTGCTGCCATTTGTGGTTCGTCTAATGGATGTGCAGGGAGATGGCGAGCAGCAGCGGATTCTCTTTTCGACGAACGTCGGTGATACCTTTGAGGTGTCAGAAGAGCATCCGATCAGAATGCTTAAATCGGACGATGGAGACTTTTTGCCGGTGGTTCGTGTACGCCGTAACCTTGAAGCGCTTGTTAGCCGGCAAGTGTATTATGAATTGGCGGAATTTATACAAGAATGCCCAGACAAAGCCGGGCATTTTGGGTTGTGGAGTTGCGGTCGCTTTTTTCTAATGGATGAAGACGGCCATTAGTCAGTAACTCTTGGGAAGTGCGTTACTCCTCGCTGAAATCGTAGTTCATGCCTTCAGCGGGTGGTTGCAAATAGTATCCCTGTATGTAGTTTACTCCGGCTTGCCAGAGCGTTGCGAGTAATGATGCGCTTTCAACCAAGGGCACAACCGTAAGCTTGTTCATCCCCTGCAGTGAAGAAATCATTTCTTTCATTGCCTCTTTGCCTTCATCGCTTTTTTGCATTTCTTGCGTGAATGAACCCTCTAGCTTGACGTACTCTGGGCTCAGGTGTTTCAGAAGATTGTAGGGGTTAATGGCTCGGCCAAACTGATTGATCGAGAAATTACAGTGCAACGTTTTAAGGCCTTTTTCAAACTCCTTTGCTTGTTTGAGGTAGGTGATAGCACTGTTCTCTGCGATTTGAAAAATGAGCGAGTCTCCAGGAAGACGCGCCGCTTTCAAGGCGACATTCAGCCAAGAGATAAAGTTCGTATCTTGTAGAGTCTCGCCGGTTAGGTTTATGAATAGACGCGTCTCGTGGCCTTGAGATCGGTGTTCACTGAGCTGCTTTATGGTTTGTAGGATGACCCACTTATCGATCTTGCCAGCGACTTCTGATGGGCCGCTTGGTGGAAGAAACTCGTAAGGGCTAACTTCTTGCCCTTTGTCATCAATCATTCTGACGAAGGCTTCATAGTGCTCATGCGTGCCGCCGCGCAAGCTCTGGATGGGCTGGAAGAGCAGTTTGAACTGATCGTCGTCCAAGGCATGCTCTATAAATTCGGTCGCGGTGTCGTGGTTGCCAAGAGGGTTTTCAATTTTTGGTTCAAACAGTAGAACACCATTGCCGTTTTCGCAGCCATCTTGCTTGCGCACATCCTCCGATGCTGTTTGGGCGCGACCAAGGATGTCTTTGATGTTCGGCGCATTATTGTTAACGAGCGTAATACCAATACTCATTGTCACTTGAACAGTTTTGCCCTCGACATCGAACAAGTGTTCTTCTACTTTTTTGCGAATCGTTTCGGATCTTTCTTTTGCCGCCTCAGCGTCTACACCTTCAAGAATAACGCCGAATACATCGTCACTTAAGCGAGCAAGCGTGTCTCCGTCAGACGCTTCGGTTTGCAATAGTTGCGCGAGATCGCGCAATACAAAATCAGCATCGCCAATACCTAGATTTGCTTTAACTTGGTGAAAAAGGTCGATTGCTAAATAGAGCACAGAAGACTTTTGATCATCCTTAACCGCGTTTTCTTTACATGTATGAAGTGCATCCATAAAGGCGCTGCGGTTGAAAAGGCCGGTGAGTAGATCTGTTTGACTCATTTCCTTGAGTTTTTCTTCAAGTTCCGCTGAATCTTGTACCGGTCTCAGAATGATTTGGACGCATGATTCTCCGTCATAGCTGGCATGCGAAAAGCTAACTAAGACGGGGATGTTGGTACCATCTTCGCGAATTGTTGTCATTGACACATTCTCGACCGGCTTGGCCGCATTGTTGCCAGTGAAATCCTTACTCATGTTCTTGAAGGTTTCTTGGGAGGCGGCGTCAAGTGTGTCCATGATCGGGATGCAGATCATTTCGTCGATGTCGTCATAACCCAAAAATTCAAGGTAAGAGGTGTTGGCGTAGATGTGCATGCCTTCGTTGACGTATGCGATCGCGTCTTTGGAACTATCTAGCAGTAGCTCACAGCGGTGCTCGACATCGCGAATTTCAACTTCGATACGGCGCAATCGCTTTAGATCTCGAACGTGCTGAATCTCGCGCTTAACAACCTCGACTAAATGTTTATCTTGATTGCTTGAAACAACGTCATGTGCGCCGGCTTTCATTAAGTCGGTCACTTTGGTTTCATCATACTCTTCGCTAATGACGATCAGTGGCACGTATAGATCGTTCTTTTTTATCAAGGTGCAGGCTTGGCTTAAGTCGAAATCCGCGACGGATTCTCGAGCAACAAACAGATCCCAGTTTCCGCTAGAAAGAGCTTCGTCTAGCTCTTCTTCGTCGCTAACAAGTTTGGCGCGCGTAGCTAAACCGGCATTGCGAAGCAGGCTGACGAGTTTCTCTGCATCATTTTGGGAGTCTTCCAAAACTAATAGGAAGAGGGTCTCTGTGCTTTTTGTCATTTTTTTTCTAAACCACTTGAACTACAAACTTGGCCAAAGAGAGTCGAACTCATCTTCAATATTTAACTCGTCTCCTCGCACGATTTCGGTCTCTTCGAATTCGGGAGACTTTGAGTCGAGCATATGCGTTGTGCTAAGGACGAATTGGCTGAAACTACCTGTTTCTGCAACGGTGCTGGAGAGTATGCATTTCGACTCTACACCACTAAAGCGGAGCAGCACTTTGTTGCCCTCTTTAAACGGCATTCTAGGCGTCACAAGCGTACTTGGCTGTCCGATGCTACTTAATTCCGGTAGCAATAAGCCTCTTAAAAACTCGCTGTGTTTGCCAGTTTTGTTCAGCTGTTGCACGGCACACGGCCTCGCTCTTGGAGCAAGAAGTTCGATGCCAATTTGAGTGCCTTGTTGTTTTGAATGACGCATCCAGCGAATGACGGCAATACTCCATGATTTCTCAGGGGTTTCACGCACACAAAGTAATTCCCCTGCCTGAACGTTTTTCGGCACGTTGCCTGGCCACTGAATGCAGTAACCCCCAGGGCTTGTATTTATCAGTGCGGTTGAGTGCACTGGAAAGTCTTTCTCAGCGCTCTCAGGATGGTTAGTGTAATCGATGACCGATTCACTCTTTAGCGATTTTGCGCTATCGACGCTTGCAGCATCAAATGCATTTGCCCAAGGATCATTAAATGATTTGTGACCTTTGCGCTCATTTTCTTGGTCTAAATCAATCGGTTCTATGCCAAAGAGATGAGGCTGAAAGGCCGTTTTTCCTGATGTGTAAAAATGAATCCCGCTTAGGCCAACCGCGACATCTAACTTGCCGCTACTTGCGATACGTTTAAAGGTTCGCTTTGTCAAAATGCCAAGAGAATGGTGTAAGTGCTGCAACAACGAATTTGATAGATGTACCGGCATTTCTAGATGCTTTACATCGCTGCTATTTGTTTTGGACGACGCGCTTATGTGAGAAGTAATGCGGGTTATAAGTTCGACCGTGTCAAAGCCATGAAAATATTCATCTAGATCTTCATGTACAAGGCTTTTATGTTTTGGGGGGCGGTCATCGGATAGATTTACGCAGAATACAGCCGAAGGCAGGTATTTTCTTCCAAGTTCAACATAATCTGACCATAGTTCGTAGACGCTCCATGCGTTGTCAATCTCCCGTTGCCGCAGCTGATTGGTACGACTACATGCAAGAAGCAGGTTGCGCTTGTAGGCTCTTCGGATAGATGTTTCTTTTACGAATTCGTTTTCCTCGTCGAGAACGAGATATTTCATTAAGCCAAGATCGTCACTAAAACGATAGACTTCGTTCATATCTTTCCACGCGTTTTTCGGTATGTACACGTAGAGCTTTGAACTGAGAAGAAGAATCTTGCCTAATTCGGTAATAACTCGATGCGCGGCACAAGCAAAGTTTTTACGCGCCAATTCTGTACCAAGCTCTGGAACCGTCTCTACTAAAACTATTTTGTATCCCGTAGTCAGGGCAAGGTGTAGGCTCGTAACGAGATTAATCACCTTACGCTGTTTTTCCTGAGGAGTAATAGACCCGTTTAAGAAGTGTTTTGAGAGTTCGGTGCAGGCGAAGTGGATCGGCTTGCGCAGGCTTTCGAGCATTTTTGATCTTTGGCCTGGCTTACATCCGAGGCGATTTAGCTCGTTGATTGCGGAATATAGCAGTCGAGATGTTTCACCCAGATTCGCCATAGGCAACTCTGCCACCCATGCTTTGATGGCTTCCGGTGTGCCGTCAGCGAAAGATAAATTGCCCAGATTCTGTTCCGGGATTGATAATGATAATTCGAGGTCTGGACCCAACATCTCTGCTGTATTTTCCTATGGTGCCTGTCTTCAATATTGATGCGAAATATGTTCGAGAATCTAAATCGCAAAGTTAACCTATCTACTTATGATAGCAGGGTTTTAGCCGCATGTAGCGGGTCTAACCCTAAACTCTGAAATAAAAAATCAGGCATCTGAATGATTACTCGTTTCAGTGGTTGGATAAGACCCGCTTACTCCCATCGCCGGGTTGCTCTTCAGCGAGTTTAGGTGTCAAAAATCCTGGTAATTGTGCACAGAGTTCTTTGTAGATTTGTTTGGCCTCAGAGCGCGGGAGATCAAAATGCGCAGCTCCCGCCACTTTATCGAGCGTAAATAGGTAGTAGGGCAGAACGCCTTGCGCAAAAAGCTTCTCAGACAGTGCCTGCAATATCTGAGCATCATCATTGATATGTCTTAGCATCACGGATTGATTTAGCAGTGTGACGCCATGCTCTTTAAGTCGTAAAAATGCACGTTCAGTATCATTAGCCAATTCGTTGGGGTGGTTGCAGTGCGCAACCAAAATGACCTTGCACCGCAAGTTTGAAATGACCTTAAGAAGCCTACTCGTTATTCTTTGGGGCAAGCTTGGAAGCATTCGCGTGTGAATGCGGATGCGCTTGACTGAGGTGATTCTATCGATCTTGTCGAAGAGCTCTTCAAGGCTCGAGTCTGACAAGCTTAAGGGGTCTCCGCCGCTTAAGATGACCTCACTGATTTCTGATCTTGTTGCCACGTAGTCTAGTGCTTGTTGCCATTGCTGGCGAGATTGCTGATGTTCGCTGTAAGGAAAGTTTCTCCTGAAGCAATAGCGGCAATGGATCGCACAGGACTGAGTGAGAATTAATAGTACGCGGGAGGAATATTTGTGAATTAAACCCGGAAGAGGTGAAAAATTCTGCTCCAGGAGAGGTTCGCTAGCATAGCCTTCAATGTCTAGAGATTCCTGGGCTTGCGGTAGCACCTGCAATAACAGCGGGTCATTGGGGTTCCCTTTTTCAATTTTGTTCAAAAATGGCTCGGGAACTCGTAGTGGAAAAGATGGGGCATTTTGATCGAGTAGCGGGTGCTCATCCAGCTCAAGCCTGATGAGCAAGTCTTGCGCAGAAATAGTGCTTGCACTCAGAATTTTCTTCCACTGCGACGGTTGCGCGGGTGTGTCGGTCATGCTTTTTAGCTTGATATTGGGCATGAGGCTTCCGTTGGCCATTGTTCGTGGCGTTTGGTTAGGGCTTCGTTTCGACAGAATTGGCTGAAGCGTGTATGATTGCCGCCAATTTTTAGGCCGTTTCGCGGCTGCGTAATTTACACTGTACCGAGTCGATGCGATAGCACAATTATTCTGTGCTCGCGCGACTCCGTGCGCTTTGATTTAGAGACCCGTCCAAAACGGGAAAGATTGGGTGATAAGATGGCAAATTTCTCTACTAATGAATTTAAAGGCGGCTTGAAGGTCATGCTGGATGGCGACCCATGTTCGATTCTTGAAAACGAATATGTAAAACCGGGTAAAGGTCAGGCATTCAATCGAGTGAAATTGCGTAACTTACGCACTGGTCGCGTCTGGGAACGTACCTTTAAATCTGGTGAGTCTCTTGAGGGCGCAGATGTCATGGAACATGACATGGAGTACCTATACACAGATGGTGAGTTCTGGCACTTCATGATGACGGACGGTTCTTTCGAGCAGCACGGCGCAGATGCAAAAGCAGTAGAAGACGCAGTAAAATGGTTGAAAGAACAAGAAGTATATGTGGTTACGCTATATAACGGCGCGCCATTGACGGTTGCCCCACCAAACTTTGTTGAGCTGGAAGTGGTTGAAACGGATCCTGGCCTCAAAGGTGATACTGCACAGGGCGGTACCAAGCCGGCAACATTAACTACCGGTGCTGTGGTAAACGTTCCATTGTTTATTAACATCGGTGAGGTGTTGAAGATTGACACGCGAACTGGTGATTACGTTAGCCGAGCCAAGAGCTAAAGGCTTAAGTCAAAAATCGAGTTTTGAGGTACTTGCATGTGGCAGCCTGCTTGCACGCATGATGCTATAAAAGCCCGCGCTGAGCTGTACGCTCAGTTGCGGGCTTTTTTCTTTGAGCGGAGTGTGCTTGAAGTAGAAACGCCTGTTCTAAGTCGTTCAGGTTCGACCGACCCTTACCTCGATAGTCTTCGTATAGAGGAAGAGTCAGTGCTTTTTTTGCAGACCTCGCCAGAGTTTGCAATGAAGCGCCTGCTTGCCGATGGTAGTGGTGATATTTATCAGATTTGCAAAAGCTTTCGGCGCAATGAAGTGGGCGCACGTCATAATCCTGAGTTTACGATGTTGGAATGGTATCGTGTTGGATGGAGCTTGGACGAGCTAATGAGTGAAGTAGCGACACTTGTGTGTCACGTATTGGGTTGTCCCGAGCCCAGGAAGCTTAGTTATAAGAAAGCGTTTCATGATGTTCTGGAGATTAACCCGTTCCAGGCTTCGCTGAGTGATTTGCGAGATTGCTGCAAAACAAGAACCGGCTGCGATGCTCTTGGGTTAGACCGGGATGGCTGTTTGGACTTGCTGGTTAGTCATTGTATTGAGCCAACCCTTGGCTTTAACGAGCCTTGTTTTTTAATGGACTATCCTGCTAGTCAAGCATCGCTCGCGCGAATCGAAAAGGATGTTGATGGTGATTGTATTGGCAAGCGAGCAGAGCTTTATGTGCAAG
Organism: Oleiphilus sp. HI0079; assembly: GCF_001635105.1. NCBI lineage: Bacteria > Pseudomonadati > Pseudomonadota > Gammaproteobacteria > Oceanospirillales > Oleiphilaceae > Oleiphilus > Oleiphilus sp. HI0079. The sequence continues at coordinate 1,645 of NZ_LWFT01000316.1, read as the reverse complement.
GAATTGAGCTTGCCAATGCCTACGATGAGTTGACGGATGCAGAGGAGCAGGCGCGTCGCTTCGCAGAAGACAGAGCGCTTCGTGTTGAGCTTGGTTTGCAAGATGTCAATGCGGATGAACATTTGGTGGCTGCTTTGCAAAATGGTTTGCCCGAGTGCGCTGGTGTAGCGCTTGGCTTAGATCGCTTGCTCCTGTTAAAGCAGGGTGCCAATAAACTCTCAGATGTCTTGGCCTTTCCTTTTGATCGTGCTTAACAAGCCTCTCGTTTTATTATGCTTTTGCAGCGTCGTGTTGGTTGCCTGCTCAAAAGAGCGAGGCGAAGAAGCGTTGAACAACTATCAGTCTCGGTTGGAGAATGTTTTTGAGCGGCTAGAGTTTGAGTTAGTTTCGTCGTCTCAAGTTGATGATGAGAGTGTGCCCTCGTTACCAAATAAAGTGATAAGAGAGACAAGGTTTGACAACCAGGCCAGTACGATCAATCTGTTGGATTTTTTGCGCCTGTACGGATGTCGATTACAAGAGGTTGTTGCGCTTTCCAATGCATCTCTCGGTAAACTTGCCCCAGATTCCCAAAAACTGATCAGCACACTCAGGTTTATTGAGTTGGCGCCCGAATGTATTACCTCGTTGGTTGAAAATCAGGAACAAGAGCTGGCGCTTCAATTAACGAGCGCGCTTGATCAAAAACGCGATCGGCTTGATCGAAGCATCGCGCTCTCTGTGCTTGGAGGACCTGAATATAAAGCGTTCTGGAAGATGCCTCGAGCGCTTGAACGGTATCCTAGTGCTGATTTAAGTGGCGAGTCGGAAAGGGCTTTTTATAAGCTTGTATCAATGCGAGATACTTGGTTGAGCGGAGATGTCAGGACGGACAGAGAGCTGTTTGAGAGGCAGTTGTTTCTTATTTCGAGTGGCGATGGCGGAGCGTTATTGAAGGCGACGGCTCTTTTGCTGAAGAGAATGCAGTTATTGAATGATTTGCTTGATTCAGTGCTGGCATCAGAAAAATTGTGTACTGCGAGGACGCTCTATTCGTTCGATGTGTTGGCTAACGTTGTTCAAAAATTTTTTGTTGGTGATGTGCAAGTGTGGGCCGCTGCTTTGAGTAAACGACAGTACGCCAATTCGACGGCCATCGCTTCACTCGAGGGCGCATTTTTTGATCTGTTGAGTAATGATTATCTTAGTTGGATGAAGCGGCGAGATAGGCTTTTTAATGAGACCCGTCATGCGGTGCAGCAGCATGTAGAAAAGCTGAAAATTTTGCTCACGCAAGAAGCGCTCAAAGCAAGATGCTCAGAGCGCTAACTTAATCAAGGTTTTGCTCTCGGGGTAATCTTCCGGGCAAATGGTTCTCCCATTCGAACGGGCGCTTCGGCCGTCATGCCTTCAAGGAATTCCATGCTGCCAGCTGGAGCACAGAGTACCACTGTTGAACCCAGCTTGAAGCGGCCCATCTCTTCACCTTTTTCTATGGTAATGTCGTTGTCGAGTTGGTAGTCAAATTGCACAACATTTTTGCGCATCGGCGCAACTAAGCCTGCCCAAGTAGTTTCGACACTCGCAACGATCATCGCGCCAACGAGCACCATGGCGATGGGGCCAATGTCGGTATCAAAAATAGCAACAACACGTTCGTTACGCG
>NZ_LWFT01000315.1:0-216 GCF_001635105.1 Oleiphilus sp. HI0079 | reverse complement strand
ATCTTTATCGATACCCCTGCTCTGGGCAATACAGGAATTGATGGTGTTGACGTAGACGACGACACACAGCTCGGCTTAAGCTTAACCTACATGTTCAACCCAAGCGTAGGCATCGAGGTACTGGGTGCAACACCTTTTAAGCATGATATTTCGCTAGACGCTTTGGGAACAGATATCGCATCCACTAAACACTTGCCACCTACCGTAACGTTCAAT
>NZ_LWFT01000314.1:0-440 GCF_001635105.1 Oleiphilus sp. HI0079 | reverse complement strand
CAAAGAGCTTGAGGTCTATCAAGATCTGTTCAAGCTCCATCCGGACCCGCTCATTGCACTTGGCATAGGCCCTTATCTCGGGCCTGCAGGTTACGGGCCCTTCGCGATGTTACTCGCCAGCTGCAAAGATGGCTATGAAAGCTGCCAAATGGGCATTCGATATCAGGCTATGGGCTACATGTATGGAGAAGTAAGTTTTGAACTTGCGCCTGAACATTCGTCCTTTCGAATTGATCCAGCCATGCTCCCTGAAGATGTACGAGAGTTTATCGTTTATAGAGATATGGCTGGCTGCGTAAAGCTAATGCGCGATATCTATTTAATGAACGGTGTTGAGTTTATTATTTCCGAAGTCCACATGACGGCAAAGCCAAAGAAACAGGACCTCGACAAATTTAGCAGCGCGTTTGGCTGCACAGTTAAATTTGGCATGCCAAGTA
>NZ_LWFT01000313.1:0-804 GCF_001635105.1 Oleiphilus sp. HI0079 | reverse complement strand
AATGTACCTTCAGGCAGATGATTCAGACGAAGCAGAAGCGCAGCATCAAGGCTAATGCCTTAAACTTACTCCGGCAGCAAACCCTTGAAACAATACGATGCCTGAAACTTACTCCGGCAGCAAACCCTTGAAACAATACGATGCCTGAAACTCAACGACCTGCTGCCGCTCCGCATCACGCAAATGCGGCACGATAAAATCCAAAACCTGGTACACACCATGCCGAATCGCATTGCGATTTGATGGCGCATCCTGATCAGCGCCAAACATGGTTTTAAGAAAGGTCATCCAGTTAGTCACAATTAACCAAACATTGAGCGCCTTGGTGCGACGTTGCTCATGCGTTTGCTCATCAAAGATATCACTCTCTTCGAGCGCCGCAATGATCTCAGTAATGCCATTCACACAGCGCAGCGTAAACGCTCGATAATCCTCTCTTAAACTGTCATCGCTATCTAGCAAATGCTCAAGATCACGATGCAAAAATCGATAAGCCCAGAGGCCGTTAAAAACAGCGTCAAGATAGGAGAGCAAATCCTCAATCTCAATGGCCCGCCCCTCTGGGACGCGCAAGTACGTATCGACCATCAACTCATAGTTTTTGAAGATCTGATAAATAATCTCGTTTTTGTTGCGGAAGTGGTAATACAAATTACCAGGCGACATATTGAGGTGTGCAGCGATATGATTGGTTGAAACATTCCTTTCGCCCCGCTCATTAAACAGATCGAGACTCTCCAGAATAATACGTTCTTTTGTCTTCATTATGGTCGCTGTAGATCCTTACTCTTACTATCTCTAACG
>NZ_LWFT01000312.1:0-263 GCF_001635105.1 Oleiphilus sp. HI0079 | reverse complement strand
TTGGAGCGAGATAAGCTAGAACGGGATTTTCAAGCTGCTAACACCGATAGTTCTGATGGAAATGTTTGGACGGTTGAATGGAACGAATATTTATCGTTATACAATGCCCACACGTTAGCACTTAGGGTGATGCAAGGCTATGCGGAGCAAGGCGCGGATGTATTCGACCTCGGCGACAGTCCGAGCAGTAGCCCCTTTGAGCAGGCGATCATTCATGGTCGAGATTACCCGTTGCGCGGCTACCCCGATAGGACTAGCGAGCT
>NZ_LWFT01000311.1:0-468 GCF_001635105.1 Oleiphilus sp. HI0079 | reverse complement strand
ACGTTAAGCTTGAGATCTGGTTTCTCAATTAACACGGTTTCATCAGCTAAACGAACAACGTCCGAGCTACCGCCATTACATGCCAAAAGTAACGTCGCTGCGACAACGACAAAAGAGAATTTAAGTACGCTAAGAACGCTTTGAAGCATAGAAGAGGTCTATTCCATTTACTCGCGAGAAAACACTCCAAACGCTATGGAGCTAAAGGCTTTGATAATGCTACATAATGCGCTAGAACGGCACAATTAGAGGGCGTAAGAAGCGTGAACTACTAGACGCTTGAGTAAGAGACGTACTTCAAGCAATGCGATGTACGTCTCTTTATCGGTCACAGATTAGAAGATTCTATTTAGACCGTTCAATGCCGCGACACGATATGCCTCAGCCATAGTGGGGTAGTTAAAGGTTGTATTTATGAAATAATCAAGATTATTTGCTTTGCCAGTTTGATTCATAACCGCCTGACCG
>NZ_LWFT01000310.1:0-270 GCF_001635105.1 Oleiphilus sp. HI0079 | reverse complement strand
TAGCGTTAGGTCAATACTGGGTGGCTTTAATCGTTTTATGACAACGGTGTTGTCCTCATCATTAAATTGAAAGTTAATCCAGTTTGCAGAGGCGAGCGCCATGACTTCTACACCTCGGTTTCTCGCATAGTGCTCGACATATTTTTCGAGCTTGTAAGGCGGACATCCTGCTCGATGAAGTGTCTCGCCAATATTGACGATTTGCGAAATTAAGTGATGCTCTGACATGGCGGCTCTCGGTTGATTCGCCTTAAGCATATAAGACATTTT
>NZ_LWFT01000309.1:0-604 GCF_001635105.1 Oleiphilus sp. HI0079 | reverse complement strand
ATCAAAGCTGGCAAAGAGTGCTCTTCTACCGACAAGGGCCGATAGCGACTCAGCAAACCGTTACTATGCTGCGCTAGTGGCCCAAAGTTACGATTAAGCTGTTGATACCAGTATGGAAAGCCCGCCTCATTGGCGAGAAACTCTACCTGATTAACAAAACCACTTCTCAAGCTTCCGCCATCAACCTCTTGCAGTGCAACGACATCATATGAGTGCAGCAAATGTGCAATTTTAGTGAGGTTCTCATGGCGTTTACGGTGAGGTAAGAAATGCTGCCAGCTACGCGTCACGTAATGGCGATAGGACGAAGTCGATATACCAACCTGAATGTTATACGTCAGAAGACGAATCGTCTCGTCATGAGAAACCTTAGGAACAGTGTTCAGAGCCTCGGGAGCGGAGCTAGACGAAGCTCTGACTAAGGCATCAGAGGGTGTAAAAATCTGTCTAACACGACTACGCAAGCCTGCATACATAGTTTTTCTTACACCTCTTAGTGATGCAGAAGCGCTTATTACTTAGCCGCTTGCATTGCAGCACGCTCTTTCTCGATAAGGAAGTTTGCAATCTTAATCATGTTTGCAAAACCACCGGCATCACGAAC
>NZ_LWFT01000308.1:0-443 GCF_001635105.1 Oleiphilus sp. HI0079 | reverse complement strand
CGAGCAACATAATACTGTGTTTGCGCTCGCTCATCCTCAAACACATCGGCCGAAATAGACTCAACCAACCCTTCAAGCTCTGGCATCTCATGCTGCTTGAAAGACGATAGCCGAACCCGCGCATTCATTCCTTTGTAAACCTTGTCTACGTCAGTCGGAGAAATACGTGATTCAACAATAAGCGTTTCTCGAACCGGTACGACCTCCATGATCAAATCCCCCGGCCTCACTACCGCGCCAAGCGTCTGAACCTTCAAACCAGTTACAGTGCCATCAACAGGCGCCCTTATATCTACGCGCCTTAAAATATTTGCAGAGGTAGCCAACTGCTCGCGTATATCTTTCAAGCTAAACTGTATATCGCGCAACTCTGTTGCTGCTTGTTCCTGGAAACGCTGCTGCGCTTGCAGCCGTTCTAACTCCACTTCTCCGATTTTTACCTG
>NZ_LWFT01000307.1:0-7539 GCF_001635105.1 Oleiphilus sp. HI0079 | reverse complement strand
AATTAGTATTTCAGGTTCATTTGCAAGCGCCATCGCGATCATGACCCGTTGTTTCTGTCCGCCAGATAGTTCATGGGGGTACGCGCTAAGTCGGCGCTCAGAATCAGGGATGCCCACGAGCTCTAGAAGCTCCACACAGCGCTCTCGGCATCTTGTGTTGCTCAGTCCTTGGTGAAGTTTGAGTACTTCCGAAATCTGTCGCTCCACGGTGTGCAGCGGGTTCAAAGAGGTCATGGGCTCTTGAAAAATCATGCCGATTTCATTACCACGGACTGCTCGTAACTCTTGTTCGCTCGCTTGAAGCAGGTCTTGTCCTTTGAACAGGATTTCCCCTGAGGGGTAACTCGCACTTTGGCGCGGTAGAAGCTGGATTATCGCGTTAGAACTGACTGACTTTCCGGAACCGCTCTCGCCGACTAAGGCAAGGGTTTCTCCACGATTTAGGGTGTAACTTACTCCATGCACCACCGTTTGGCTTTCGCCGTTATGCGCGAAAGCCACGCTTAGGTTTTTAACTTCAAGTATGGGCTGCTGTTGGTGCATAAAAGCTATCCGTTAAATTTTTCTTGGATCAAACGCATCGCGAAACGCCTCTCCGATAAAAACTAGAAGCGAAAGCATGACTGCAAGAACGATAAAGGCGGTCATACCTAACCAAGGCGCGTGCAAATTGGTTTTGCCCTGAGATATAAGCTCACCCAGCGACGGGGAGCCGGGAGGCAAGCCGAAGCCGAGAAAATCCAAGGAGGTGAGGGTGGTAATTGACCCGGTCAAGATAAATGGCATGAACGTCAGGGTTGCTACCATTGCATTTGGTAGTATATGGCGGAACATAATTCCTGCGTTGTTCAATCCCAGGGCTCGTGCCGCTCTTACGTATTCAAGGTTTCGCGCACGTAAGAATTCAGCTCTAACGACATCAACGAGGCCCATCCAGCTGAACAATAACATGATGCCTAGCAGCCACCAGAATGTTGGTTCAATTACGCTAGATAAGATAATCAGCAAAAACAACACAGGAAGTCCTGACCAAATCTCTATGAAGCGCTGCCCAATAAGATCGATCTTACCACCATAGTAGCCTTGCAATGCTCCGACGGCCACGCCGACGATTGAAGAAAATATGGTGAGCGCTAATCCAAATAACACGGAAATTCTAAAGCCGTAAATCACTCTCGCCATCACATCTCTAGCTTGGTCATCAGTGCCTAAAATATTAATCGTTGTTGGAGCCGAAGGTGCAGGCGTTTCAAGTTGGTAGTTGTGTGTGTCGTAGCTAAAACGAATCGGGGGCCAGAGTATCCAGCCTTTCTCCTCAATGAGCTCTATAACATATTCGTCGCGATAATCTGCTTCAGTTTCAAACTCCCCACCAAATTCCGTCTCCGAGTATAGATTTGCGATTGGTGTGTAAATGCCTCCGTCAAAATAGACGATCAGCGGTTTGTCATTTGCGATCAGTTCCGCAAAAAGCGAGGCAATGAAGAGCGTAAGAAATATCCAAAGGGAGTAGTATCCGCGACGATTTGCTTTGAAATTCGCAAGTCTCCGCTGATTGAGAGGCGACCATCTATTGCTATCAAACGCACGCATCATGACTCTCTGCTCTCAAAATCGATTCTTGGATCAATGAAAACATAGGTTAGATCGCTTATTAGCTTTAGCAGAAGGCCGACAATGGTGAAGATAAATAAGGTGCCGAACATCACAGGGTAGTCTCGGTTAAGCGCTGCCTCAAAACCAAGTAAGCCAAGTCCATCTAGCGAGAATATAACTTCGATCAGCATTGAGCCGGTGAAGAAAATACCAATGAGCGCGCTGGGCATGCCAGCAATGACGATCAACATAGCGTTACGAAAGACATGGCCGTAGAGCACATTTTTCTCACTAAGGCCCTTAGCGCGCGCGGTCGCGACATATTGTTTGTTGATCTCATCCAGAAATGAGTTTTTGGTCAGCATTGTAAGGGTTGCAAAGCCTCCGACAACGATAGCTGAGACAGGCAATACTAAATGCCAAAGATAATCGATGAATTGTTCGAATGCGCTCATCTCTTCGAAGTTACTTGATGTTAGCCCGCGAAGTGGAAAGAAGTCCCAATAGCTGCCACCGGCAAACAGAACAATCAGCAATACTCCAAAAAGAAAGCCTGGAATCGCATAACCAACAATAATGACGCTACTGGTCCAAACATCGAAGCGAGAGCCATCATTGACGGCTTTTTTGATACCCATCGGTATGGAGAGCAAATAGATAATGAGCGTTGACCATAAACCTAGCGAAATGGAGACGGGCATCTTCTCGACAATAAGGTCGATGACACTTTTGTCCCTAAAAAAGCTATCACCAAAATCAAAGGTGATGTAACTTTTGATCATAATCCAAAATCGTTCATGTGCTGGTTTATCAAAGCCATACAGCTTCTCAATTCGAGCAACGAGCTCAGGATCTAATCCTTGTGCGCCTTTATATTTAGAGCTGGATGAGTCACTACTTGTTGAGCTGACTTGGTCACTTCCTCCGCCCAGTCTTGCTTGGACATCAGATTCCATTCCCTGAGTTTGCGCAAGCATACGCTCGACAGGTCCTCCAGGAGCGGCTTGAACGATGACAAAGTTGAGGAGCATGATTCCAAATAATGTCGGAATCATTAATAGCAGTCGTTTTGCAATATAAGCGGTCATTGCGCGTTCTTAGACCACCAAGCATCAATATATACACCTGATTTTGGCGATACCTCAGGGTGGGCAAGTGTATTCCGATAGGCCACTCTATCAACAGGGTTGAACCAGTTTGGTATAACATAATGCCCCCATAATAAAACTCTATCTAGGGCGCGAGTTCTCTGAATGAGGGACGCACGGGTCGGAGCACTGATCACAAGTTCAATGAGTTCATCGATGACCGGGCTGTTTATTCCCGCATAGTTACGCGAACCAGGCTGATCAACTTTGCTTGAGTGCCAAAATTCGCGCTGCTCATTACCGGGCGAATTGGATTGGGGAATACTGCTAACGATCACATCGAAGTCAAACTCTCTGAGTCGATTGATATACTGCGTTGTATCAACAACAGATATACGCGACGTTATACCAAGCCTCTGAAGGTTCTTGATAAACGGCTGGATAACACGCTCAAAGTCTTTTTGAAACATCAAGAACTCGAGTTCCAGCGGTTTTCCGTTTTTATCTAGCCTTTTGCCATCTTTTACTGGAAAACCAGCTTCGTCTAATAGTTTCATGGCTGCGCGGAGGTTTTTTCTCAACGAGCTCGGTTTTGCGGTAGTTGGAACGGTAAATTCTTTTTCAAATACTTCGGTTGGTAGTTGCTCTTTATAGCGGCTTAGGATCTCTAGTTCTTCACCTTCCGGTAGGCCAGAGGACGCCAATTCAGAATTTTCGAAGTAACTGGAGGTCCGTTGATACTGAGAGTGGAACAGGTTTTGGTTTGTCCATTCGAAGTCAAAAGCGAAGGATAGGGCATGGCGCACTTGGCTATTTGACAATGTGGGGCGCCTGGAATTGAGCACAAACGCTTGCATGCCGGAAGGTCGTTCGTGTTTGACCTCTTCTTTTATGAGTTCACCTGTTTCGAATAGCTTTCCTTCATATTGTGTAGCCCAGTTTCGCGCAGTGCTTTCAGTACGAAAATCATACTCACCGGCTTTGAAGGCTTCTAACGCGACAGTATTGTCGCTGTAGTATTCGTAGATGATCTGATCAAAATTATGCTTGCCTTTCGCGACTGGTAGATCCTGCGCCCAATAGTCGGGGTTTCGTTTGTAGGTAATGGACCTTCCTGGGTCAACTTTCGAAACGACATAGGCGCCATTACCGACTTGAATATCAAGACTAGCCGAGCCGAAGCCTTTTGTTTCCCAATAATGTTTGGCCAGAATGGGCATTTGACCAAGGATAAGTGGTAGCTCTTTGTTTTTATTGTCTTTGAACTTGAATGTTACTTTTAAAGGGTTGTCTATAACGACTTCATTAACATCGCCATAATACGCGGCATAGAAGGGCTGTGCCCGCTCGTGCGTGGTGAGCATTTCGAAGCTGTATTTGACATCTTCCGCCGTAATTTGCTTGCCATCACTAAATCGCGCTTTTGGATTTAATTCAAAACTTACCCATGACCGGTCTTCTGGCAAGAGTATTTTTTCAGCAATTAAACCGTACTCGGAAAACGCCTCATCTTCGGAATGGACAGTAAGGCTCTCATATAGTCTTGAGACGCCAGCGCCACTGACACCCTTTACTATAAAGGGGTTAAAGCTGTCGAAGCTGTTTGAGCGAACGCTCACGCGCAGCGTGCCGCCCTTTGGGGCCTCAGGATTAACATAATCGAAATGCGTGAAGTCGGGGCCATACTTGAGATCACCGTGCATGGCGATCCCATGAGTAGGAGCGGCGATAACGTTGAGAGTAAGGAACGATAAAAGTACAAATGTCAGCGGTTGTCGCAAAGCGCGCATAGTATCAGGCCAGATTGTTTATATTATTAGGTAAATCCTAAAGCCTCTGTGGTGGTCAGTCTAGCGTGTCGCGAATGAAAATAGCCGTAGTGCGTTAGAGGTCACGCCTCGGCCATGTTTCGCTCAAAAAACGAGCAGATTTAAGCCTTGGCTATGCTCGTGGCGGAGGAGTAGGCTTGTTCTGTGCCGGTGTTACCATAGAGCTTCGGTTTTGAATGTTGCCCTCGCACGATGTCCATGATTTTCTGATTTCGTGCGCGTGAGCGTTCAATTACCAAGCCGTTTACTTGATTGAGTTGCTTACACTCATCAAGTTGAATAAGCGAATCGTTCCAAAGCCTGCTTAAATCTGGGTCACCAAGCGCGTCGATTCCAATTTTGACTTTGCCAGCTTCGATTTTTGCGCCAGAAGCGGTAATCAGTTTTACTTTTGCGCGGGCTCTATCTTCAATTTGCTTGACTAACGTGCCTTTGTTCTTAGCAAGATGATTGATGTGGTCGGTATTCCGCTCTTTGAGGGCGGTTGCTTCTTCTTTGAGTGTCGCGCGAAGATTCGAGATGTCTGTTAGATCTTTCTCAAGTAACAGTTTTAACTGAGCGCAAAGAGCGGGGATTCTGTTGGGGATGTTTGAGTTTGACATACGCTTACCTCGAATAGATTTTCTCTATTCAAGGTCAAGCATTTTCTGCGCCATGTTTTGAGGGTTGGACTTATAGCTTCCATCAGCAATTGCAGCTCGGAGCTCTGCAACCCGCTGTTCGTTAACTTCAGAACCGCCTTTTAGGTCTGCTTCTGCTTGCTGAATTGCTTGAGCCGCATTACTTAAGCTGACCTTTGTAGAATCAGTCTTGTTTTGCGGTTCAGAGGCAGCAGGCTGCGTCGCTTCCAGTGCTGTGCCTGATCGCTGTTCGCTACGTTTTCCACGAAGCGGGTCCTGATTGTTGAGGTTTACACCGTTGATATCAATACTCATCACAATAACTCTATTTAGCTGTTCACTCATATTAACGGACGCTGACCAAAAAACTTTAACTTATTCTGTAAAAAAGTAAGTATTTTTTTACATCAGCACCGCGACTCTTCCTCTTTCGACCACTTGCGCTCGAATGATGCGGTCTGATGAGAGGTTTTTCACGCTGATTTGTTCTCCAAGAGCCCCTGAATTTAGAGCCTCTCCTTTCATTTGTATTGCTATGATATTGCTTTTTGCAGAGATGATTACTTGGTCTCCCCGCGATATCAAATTAGGCGCCTGTAGTCGTGAAGGCGTGATCGCCGAGCCTTGTTTTATCGTTCTTTTTGATAGCATCCCAGTAACTAAATCTATCTCATCGTAGTGCGCGTATCGCGTGACGTTAAGTTGTTGCTCTTTCAATTCAAGATGACGCGGCTGAATAAGCGTGTTTTTTGGGATGCTGGTGGCTGCTACGACAACATCACCATAAATGTCTATCGTCAGGGGTACGAAAAGCTGCCAAGAAGGGGAGCTGCATTTTAATTCAATGGTGTTGTTAGGTGATTGGTATATTCTGCGGCGTATTGAGAAAACGATTTCTGAGTCGCAGTCACTGAATTTTAGTTTTGGCGGGATATTGCCGATCAAGAAGTCATAACGGTGCTGTTTTTCCGCCAGCGGCAAAAGCTCGCTCCTTACGAACTCTTCTGTCATTTGCCGCAGCTGATCAGTCTTGAGTGTGTCGGCAAAAGCTTGTGTAAACATGCTTCCTGATGCCAGTAAGAGGGATAGTCTTAGTAGATCAAAAAGCAGTGTCATAATTTTGGTCTGCATATCTCGATACAAAATCTCTTTAAGAATTGTTAGAAATAATGCAATTGGTGCGCCGCTTTTAAAATGTTGGTCTATTATTGCTAACAATTAAGCGGCTATTTGTCGCCAAACACGATGCAATTGGGAGTGACAAAACGTGGCAGGTGTTCTCGATAGTGTTAATCAACGCACTCAGCTCGTAGGCCAAAACCGATTGGAGTTACTGCTGTTTCGGCTAGCGGGCAGTCAGGTTTTTGGGATTAATGTGTTCAAGGTGAAAGAGGTATTGCAATGCCCCAAGCTTGCAACCCTTCCTAAGAGTAATCCCGTTGTAAAGGGTGTGGCCCATATTCGTGGCGGTACGATCCCCGTTTTAGATATGGGAATGGCGACTGGACAACGTCCGGTGTCGGATAAGGATCTTGATGATCACTTTATTATTATTACGGAATACAATCGTAAAACTCAGGGCTTTCTTGTTTCTGGAGTTGAACGTATCGTGAACCTTAACTGGGAAGAGATTCATCCGCCTCCAAAAGGTTCTGGTCGCGAGAATTATCTTACTGCCGTTACAGAGATCGACAATAAGCTCGTAGAGATTTTGGATGTTGAAAAAATCTTGGCCGAAGTGTCTCCAATGGATGAAAGTGTCAAGGAAGAGACGTTAGCTGATCATGATGTTCAGGAATTTAAACAGCATAAAATTTTGGTGGTCGATGATTCTGTCGTTGCTAGGAAGCAAGTTAAGAACTGTCTGCAGGCCATCGGCGCAGAGGTGGTTCTAAAGAATGATGGGCGCCAGGCCTACGATCACCTTAGAGAGATTACTTCTGACGGAAGCACTGCTGCGGCTCATTACAGTATGATGATTTCTGATGTCGAGATGCCAGAAATGGATGGTTATACACTCACGGCGAAATGCAAGAGCGAAGCCTTACTTTCTGATTTATACATAATGTTGCATACTTCGCTGAGCGGCGTGTTTAATCAGGCTATGGTGAAGAAAGTTGGAGCCGACGATTTTATGGCGAAGTTTAGCCCTGACGAACTAGCCGAGCGAGTCATGAGCGCGATTGAGCAGAATGTCGAGAATTCGGCGTCATAAACCCACAAAGAAAGGGATTCAGCCTCAGTGATAACAAGTCAATCGTATTCTGCATTTTGCGAGTTTTTGGATTCTGCTTGCGGTATCGTTCTTGGAGCAAATAAAGAGTACCTCGTTTCGAGTCGACTTCGTCCGATTTTGGAAAGCAATGAATTAGAGAATCTTGAGTCTCTTTTAGAAAAGTTGAAGTT
>NZ_LWFT01000306.1:0-279 GCF_001635105.1 Oleiphilus sp. HI0079 | reverse complement strand
TTGTATTCTCTGGCTTGGTCATTACCACTAGTTGCAGGCACGGCATTCGTTATTTATCCAACACCTTTATTCTATCTTTATGCTTTCGGTGCATGGCCAATAAGCGGTATCTTTTTGGCCTATATGGGCTTCAGTATCCTCAGTGATGAGTCACAACCGAATGCCCTATAACAAGGCCAGCCAGCATCACTTTCTGCGGTCGCTGGACCTCGTTTCACTCGGCCGCTGCTGGCGGCGTTAGCTGTAAGGAAAGTCCATGGACTCGAAGATTCAGTCGAT
>NZ_LWFT01000305.1:0-1038 GCF_001635105.1 Oleiphilus sp. HI0079 | reverse complement strand
AGCGCAAATGGAGTTCATGGCTACATACGGAGGGCTATTCATTGGCCTTGGTGCATTCATGTTCTACTGTATTAAATCAAATGTTCAACTGGGCTTAGTCTGCGTGCTCCTTACCATGGGGGCAATGTTGCTAGCACGAACTGTTGGCTTCTTTTCGTTTGGCCAGGCCAACACTATTCAATATATTTATTTGGCTGGTGAACTATTTACAGTTTTACTTGTTGGTTTTATCTTGCTCAAAACTAACAGCCATGTACAACAAGCATAACCAAGCTATCAAAGATCGCCCAACAAGTTGGGCTGGACAGCCAATGCTGCGCATTGTCTGCCCTTTATAGCGGCGTTATAGGTCTTAAAATGTCTATAGATCAAATACCAACCATGTATCTCATACTATGGAGATACTGGGGCATTAACCAAGAGGCTGCTTCAACAGAGCTTAATCGTCGTGGCTTTGGTAATTTTGCTCGACTCCTACTTAAAGTGTTGGCACTTCCTTTTGTTTCGCATGATCGCTTTATATTAATCATACAAGCCGAGGAGCATATTGAAGGTATTGAGCATACAACTATTAAAAAGAGCGCTTTGTATTCTCTGGCTTGGTCATTACCACTAGTTGCAGGCACGGCATTCGTTATTTATCCAACACCTTTATTCTATCTTTATGCTTTCGGTGCATGGCCAATAAGCGGTATCTTTTTGGCCTATATGGGCTTCAGTATCCTCAGTGATGAGTCACAACCGAATGCCCTATAACAAGGCCAGCCAGCATCACTTTCTGCGGTCGCTGGACCTCGTTTCACTCGGCCGCTGCTGGCGGCGTTAGCTGTAAGGAAAGTCCATGGACTCGAAGATTCAGTCGATATTCAAGGAAATAGAATCAGTAATACTAGAATCAATAGCCACGGTTCATCCGAAACAGGATGAAGTTTATGCTTGCAGCTTTTGGCTTTTTTATTGTGATTACGAGCAAATTAATCCACCTTGTTTCGCATACAACAATGAGCCCGAACAAGCAGAAACCAGATGGAGTCCACC
>NZ_LWFT01000304.1:0-372 GCF_001635105.1 Oleiphilus sp. HI0079 | reverse complement strand
AATTCGCAGCCTTTGCTGATGGAAGAACCCTCAAGCTAATTGACTATTCAAAGACTGCGACGAGACGCATATACGAGCTCGAAACCTATGCCACCGATATATGCGGTGTTTATCCAGTCAAACGACCTGCCTACACCGTCTTTGATTCTGACAGCGACTACTACCTTAGCACCGTCGACGACACCGCGATAAACGTGGCGCTCAAAGTTGGCAGTACCTGTGATCGCACCACTGACACTTATCGTCAGATCAGTTTCAATATTCCGGGCTTTCCACTCATCGCCGATACACGCGCAGTTAGCACTTCCGATGTTTTCGGAGGGTACCTTTTTGAACCCCTTTTTCGTACTACCGATGATGACGGCAACCAAG
>NZ_LWFT01000303.1:0-273 GCF_001635105.1 Oleiphilus sp. HI0079 | reverse complement strand
CAGACAAAAAAGCGCATGGTATTACTGCATTTATCGTCGAGCGTGACTGGAAGGGCTTCTCACGCTCACCTAAACTAGACAAGCTTGGTATGCGGGGTTCAAACACCTGTGAGCTCGTATTCGACAATGTCGAGGTCCCCATTGAGAATGTTCTGGGTCACGAGAACAAAGGTGTTCAGGTGCTCATGAGCGGTTTGGATTACGAGCGAATCGTTCTGAGCGGTGGGCCAACGGGCATTATGCAAGCCTGCATGGACAACGTTGTACCCTATA
>NZ_LWFT01000302.1:0-282 GCF_001635105.1 Oleiphilus sp. HI0079 | reverse complement strand
TGGAGAGGTTATTCCAGAAAGCCCTGCCGCTATGTCGCAACTAGAAGTAGGCTCTGTGCTCGAAAGCGTGGATGGTCAGAAGGTTTACGGTTGGCGAGATGTTGTGATGTCGCTGGTTCCTCATATTGGTGATTCTGGTGTAATAGAGCTCAAGGCGCAATTCGATGGCGAAAGTAAAGACTATGCGTTGAAACTTGATAATTGGATGCGCGGCCAGGATGAAGCGGATCTTATTAGGGGTATTGGTTTGGTGCCTTATCGTCCCCCGATCTCCCCAGAAAT
>NZ_LWFT01000301.1:0-675 GCF_001635105.1 Oleiphilus sp. HI0079 | reverse complement strand
TGCGCTCTCTTGCGATTGTCTGATTTTTCGCCTGTGTAAGATAGGCCGCGCCCAATTACTTTAGACTACGCAGCATCATCGTTTTAAGACCTATCTTAGGTGTACTTGGTTCCTCGCCTTTTTTGGAATAGGTTTCATCCAGTGCCGGACTCGTTTACTCTGGGTCATGATGCTTCATTAGGTTATGCGCGTCGCTAATCTATCTTACATGAGAACCTGAATGTCTGTTCCTACCCCGCTCAACACAGAGCAAAAACCAGCGCGTTCTTTCAGTGTGCTATTAAAACTTTGGGCTTTTATGCGCCCTTACAAACTGACCCTGATTTTTGCCGGTATTGCTTTGGTATTTACAGCCGGTGTCACTCTCTCAATTGGGCAAGGCGTTCGCGTGTTAGTGGATGATGGTTTAGTCGCGAGTTCTCCTCAAGCACTCACACGAACCGCTCAGGTTGTTTTGCTTTTGTCCCTCTTTATGGCGCTTGGTACGTATGCCCGCTTCTATCTTGTGTCATGGCTCGGAGAGCGCGTGACTGCTGACTTACGCTCTGCCGTGTTCTCTCATTTGGTTGGCATGCACCCCAGCTATTTTGAACTCAACAAAAGTGGCGAGATTATGTCCCGACTCACTACAGATACGAGTTTGCTACAAAATATCATTGGCTCGTCATTTTCTAT
>NZ_LWFT01000300.1:0-288 GCF_001635105.1 Oleiphilus sp. HI0079 | reverse complement strand
GCTATGCTAGCGAACCTCTCCTGGAGCAGAATTTTTCACCTCTTCCGGGTTTAATTCACAAATATTCCTCCCGCGTACTATTAATTCTCACTCAGTCCTGTGCGATCCATTGCCGCTATTGCTTCAGGAGAAACTTTCCTTACAGCGAACATCAGCAATCTCGCCAGCAATGGCAACAAGCACTAGACTACGTGGCAACAAGATCAGAAATCAGTGAGGTCATCTTAAGCGGCGGAGACCCCTTAAGCTTGTCAGACTCGAGCCTTGAAGAGCTCTTCGACAAGATCG
>NZ_LWFT01000299.1:0-714 GCF_001635105.1 Oleiphilus sp. HI0079 | reverse complement strand
TTCTGCGCAAGACTTGCTCATCAGGCTTGAGCTGGATGAGCACCCGCTACTCGATCAAAATGCCCCATCTTTTCCACTACGAGTTCCCGAGCCATTTTTGAACAAAATTGAAAAAGGGAACCCCAATGACCCGCTGTTATTGCAGGTGCTACCGCAAGCCCAGGAATCTCTAGACATTGAAGGCTATGCTAGCGAACCTCTCCTGGAGCAGAATTTTTCACCTCTTCCGGGTTTAATTCACAAATATTCCTCCCGCGTACTATTAATTCTCACTCAGTCCTGTGCGATCCATTGCCGCTATTGCTTCAGGAGAAACTTTCCTTACAGCGAACATCAGCAATCTCGCCAGCAATGGCAACAAGCACTAGACTACGTGGCAACAAGATCAGAAATCAGTGAGGTCATCTTAAGCGGCGGAGACCCCTTAAGCTTGTCAGACTCGAGCCTTGAAGAGCTCTTCGACAAGATCGATAGAATCACCTCAGTCAAGCGCATCCGCATTCACACGCGAATGCTTCCAAGCTTGCCCCAAAGAATAACGAGTAGGCTTCTTAAGGTCATTTCAAACTTGCGGTGCAAGGTCATTTTGGTTGCGCACTGCAACCACCCCAACGAATTGGCTAATGATACTGAACGTGCATTTTTACGACTTAAAGAGCATGGCGTCACACTGCTAAATCAATCCGTGATGCTAAGACATATCAATGATGATGC
>NZ_LWFT01000298.1:0-6174 GCF_001635105.1 Oleiphilus sp. HI0079 | reverse complement strand
CGTTGCTTGACCCTCATCATCAAATGCGGCCTTCTTTGATGGACCGCGCTTTTCAATCTCTTTGTCTGCTTGTTGAAGAGCTAGTCCGGATATTTGAAGGGCGAGGCGGCGTGGTGCAGCAAAACTTTTGCTGTCTCCGTAGGTGATTCCGGCATCATCAAGGCCATCAAGAATACCCTTGCTGAATGCGGCTGAGAGTTTCTTTAATGCTTTCGGCGGGAGCTCTTCGGTGCCAAGTTCAACGAGAAAATCTTTGTGAGACACGATTACTTGCTCCCTTTGTCTGTTGCGGCTTCGACTTTTGCTATCACTTCGTCACGTAATTCTGCTGGGGCGAGAGGAAAGCCGAGTTTCATGCGAGTATCAAAATACGCCTGCGCGACGGCGCGGGCTAGGCTGCGTACGCGAAGAATAAAGCGTTGGCGCTCGGTGACCGAAATAGCGTGTCGTGCATCTAGCATATTGAACGTATGTGATGCTTTCAGAACCAGTTCATAGGCTGGCAATGGAAGACCTAATCCGATGAGTCTCTCGCTTTCTGATTCGTAGGTATCAAAGTTTCTGAACAGTGAATCAACATCAGCATGCTCAAAGTTGTAAGTCGACATTTCAACTTCGTTTTGATGGAAAACATCACCGTATGTTACGTCGCCGTCTGGCCCGTGGGTCCAGATTAAGTCATAGACGCTGTCGACGCCCTGAAGGTACATTGCGATACGCTCAAGGCCATAGGTGATTTCTCCAGTGACTGGATAGCACTCTAGGCCACCGACTTGCTGAAAGTAGGTAAACTGAGTGACTTCCATGCCGTTTAGCCAAACCTCCCAGCCCAGGCCCCATGCGCCTAATGTCGGTGACTCCCAGTTATCTTCAACGAAGCGAATGTCATGCACCATGGTATCAATGCCCATCGCTTTCAGTGACTCTAGGTAGAGATCCTGAATGTTCAGCGGGGAGGGTTTCATTACCACCTGGAATTGGTAGTAGTGTTGCAGGCGGTTGGGGTTTTCTCCATAACGACCATCTGTGGGGCGTCGGCTTGGTTGCACGTAAGCGGCATTCCAAGTCTCTGGCCCAATAGAGCGTAAAAATGTCGCAGGGTGGAAGGTGCCGGCACCGACTTCCATATCGAGAGGCTGAAGTACGACACAGCCCTTACTCGCCCAAAAATTTTGAAGAGCTAGGATTAGCCCCTGGAAGGTTTTTACATCTGGATTGGATTGTTCAGCCACAACTCGACCACCCGTAGTTATTTCTTTATGTTTGGATTTCACTATTCTCGCGAAAATTCGCTACAAAACGCGAGAAAAAGGAGCGGCATTATACACCATCGGTATCGCCGCTCGTGCACTTATTGCTTGATATATTTCAAAATTTCAACCACTTGCTCTGGCGTTTCTGCGACAGCGTGCGCAGCGCCGTCGACTTCTTTGAGTGGGTGGGTAATCTCAGGATCATGGATAACAACAATCGGTTTGCCTTTGCCAATTGCTATGCCAGCCTCAAATGCCGCATTCCATTGCTTGTATTTTGGACCAAAACGGACGACCGTTAGATCTGCTTTTTCGATCATCACGCTGGTTCTAAGGGCGTTAATTTTGGCCGCTTTATGGTCTTTCCAAAAGTTGTTGTCTTCTTCCCCGAGGATACGCACGCCCACTTCGTCACTTGCTTCATGGTTCGTCACTGGCGCAAAGATCTCAATATCGAGACCTGCTTCTTCAATTCCTGACGCGATGCGCTCACGCCAGTCTGTGTGTATTTCACCCGAAAGATAGATGCTGTATTTCATATTAGGTTTAAGTCCCTAGTTTTAATTGATTAAACTGTGCTCAAAGTAGGCGGATTCTAATTAACAGCCTAAAGGATGCAAGCCAAATATGCTTGCAAGAGTGCTGAAAGAAACAAGTGGAGGTTGAAATGCCGATATATGATCACAAATACGGCGGTCTGGATTACTTCAGGGTTTACCGATCCTGGGCGGGAAAAGAGTATCAGGAATACGTGCGCATTGGCGACAATCGAGAAGCCGCTCGTAGAGAAGCAGAGGAAATAGAAAAACGTTTGGACTCTGAGTATGAGATCTATCAGCGAGAGCAGGCTTCATTGCCGGGCTTTCATGTTCGCAGTGATGGATCGATCCGTGGTTTGCGGAGAGTGACAGTGGCTCGAGATTCTCGGGCTCCCGTTGATGTTCTAGAGTTGCGGATTAACGTGCCTTGGCAAAAGGGCGTGAAGAGGACGACGATTTCGATCGCAACACATGGTTTTGAGGAAGCCTTTTCTCAGGCGATCAATAAAATTCGTGAGTGGTATGGTCTAGAAGAATCAAATCCCGCTGTAAAAGCGATGCGTGCATGCGATGCGTTTTATGCTCAGGGCGACGAAATCGGTGCGATCAAAAGCGTTACGCACAAAGCGAAGCATGAGCTTGATAATCTCGCTCAGGGGGTTTTTAAAGGTCTTCGTAAATTGGGTATATCGGGCGTTGCATGAAACGTTTGCGAACTCTGGCGCTAGGTGCGCCAGAACGCAGGCGTAAACAACACAAGTAACGTAAAGATTTCTAGTCGTCCCATCAGCATTGCGACACATAAGACCCACTTGGAGAAAGTGGGTAGATCTCCATAGTGCAGGGCTACGTCTCCAAGACCAGGCCCCAAGTTGTTGATGCACGCGCCAACTGCCGACCAAGCAGTGACTTGATCAAGTCCGCTAGCTAGAAGTAAGAGCAGCAAGATTACAAATACAAAAAGATAGAGAGAGAAAAAGCCCCATACGGCTTCGACTACCCGGTCGGCCACAGGTTTTTTGCCTACCTTGATTGGAATGACTGCGTTTGGATGAATGAGGCGCTTTGCTTCGCGCATGCCTTGTTTCAGGATGAGAAGGATGCGAATTGCTTTCATGCCACCACCGGTGGATCCCGCGCAGCCTCCGACAAAGGCGACCACGAAGAGTAAAAATGGCAGTACAAAAGGCCAGTTTGCGAAATCGGCCGTAGAAAAGCCGGTTGTTGTGGCGATCGAGACGACCTCAAATAAGCCTTTTACAAAAGCTGTTGAAGGCTCGTAGGACTTGGTGTAAACCAGCGTCGTGATGGTGATAATGCTGACGAAAAGCATCAAGCCTGCGTAAAACTTGAATTCCGCATCTCGCCAGTAAACATTCGGACTGTTGGCGCGCCAGGCAGCAAAATGTAGCGCAAAGTTAACGCCCGAAATAAACATAAAGAAGATGGCGATTAGCTCAATGCTGACGCTGTCAAAGTAGCCGATACTTAGATCATGAGTTGAGTAGCCACCAATCGCGATAGTAGAAAAACTATGCGCGATAGCATCAAATACATCCATTCCTGCGCCCCAGTACGCGACGGCGCAGAGTACGGTTAGCCCCAAATATATGTACCAGAGCGCTTTCGCTGTCTCGGTGATTCGAGGTGTTAACTTACTGTCTTTTACTGGGCCGGGAGCCTCCGCGCGATAGAGCTGCATGCCACCAACACCGAGCATGGGTAGGACTGCAACTGCGAGCACGATCAGACCCATTCCGCCAAACCATTGAAGCTGCTGTCGATACCAGAGAATTGACTTCGGGAGATCATCCAGCCCCGTAATGACGGTTGCGCCTGTTGTGGTTAACCCTGAAAGAGATTCGAAATAGGCGTCTGTATAGGAAAGGTTTGGAGAGTCAGACAAATATAAAGGAATTGATCCGCTGAGACTTAGTACGATCCAGAACATGACAGTGACTAAAAAACCGTCTCGAACACGTAGCTCTCTTCGATATCCACGACAAGGAAGCCAGACCAGAAAGCCAAGACCAAGCGTGATAGAAAATGCCTCAACGAAAGCGAACAGCTGGCCGTCTCCATACAATTGGGAGACGATAATAGGAGGGATCATTGTAAAGCTGAAAAGCATCAACAATACGCCGAGCATCCTGCCTATGGTAAGAAATTGCATGCGTCTGCCTATGACTCTAGAAAAATGTTAAACCAACCTGGAATAGTTTTTCGACCTCACGCACTTTGCCTTTGTCGACCAGGAACAAAATGACATGGTCTTCGGGCTCAATTCGAATGTGGTCGTGTGCGATTAGTACTTCTTTTTTGCGGACGATCGCGCCGATGGTCGTACCTGTTGGTAAGGCGATCTCATCCAAGCGCTTGCCTACTACTTTCGATGAACGATGGTCACCATGCGCAATGGCTTCGATCGCTTCAGCTGCACCCCTGCGCAGTGAATGGACGTTGACGACATCGCCTCGTCGAATATGGGTTAGCAGGCTGCCGATGGTTGTTTGTTGTGGTGAAACCGCAATATCGATTTCTCCGCCCTGGATGAGGTCTACGTAGTCAGGGTTGCTGATCAGTGTAATCACCTTGCGCGCTCCCACGCGCTTGGCAAGCATTGAGGCCATGATGTTGGCTTCATCATCATTGGTGACAGCAATAAATACGTCTGTATTCTCAATATTCTCGTTGAGAAGCATCTCTTTGTCGGCTGCGTTGCCATGCAATACGATGCTTCGCTCAAGCTGCTCGGATAATTGATGCGCTCTGTCTTCAAATGCTTCGATGACTTTCACGCGATAGCGGCGCTCAAGCTTTTCGGCAAGACGCTGGCCAATATTTCCGCCGCCAGCAATAATAATGCGCTTATAGTCTTTATCCAAAGGCTGAAGTTCGCTCATAACCGCTTTAATGTGGTTGCGCGCAGCAATGAAGAATACTTCATCACCTTCGTTGATGACGGTATTACCGCTAGGGATAATTGGTTTTCCATCTCTAAAAATGGCAGCCACTCGCGTGTCAATATTAGGCACATGTTTTCGAATGTCTGACAATTCATGCCCAACTAAGGCCCCGCCCTTACATGCTTTAATCGCTACTAAGCTGACTGCGCCCTCTGCAAAGTCGAGGGCCTGCAATGCGCCAGGATATTCTAAGAGACGTTTGATGTGCTTCGTTACGACCTGCTCGGGACTGATCAGAACGTCAATGGGTACAGCATCATTTCGAAATAGTTTTTTACGACTTAAATACGCTGGCGCTCTAACACGGCTGATCTTGGTTGGAGTGCGAAAGAGCGAGTATGCGACTTGGCAAGCAAGCATGTTCACTTCGTCACTGTTAGTCACCGCAATGAGCATGTCGGCATCTTCTGCTCCCGCTTGCTCTAATACGTCTGGATACGAGCCTAGTCCGTTCACTGTGCGAATATCTATGCGATCGTTCAATTCCGCAAGTCGCCCTTTGTCCGGATCAATAACGGTAATGTCATTGGCCTCGCTTGCAAGGTTTTCGGCCAAAGTACCGCCTACCTGGCCGGCACCAACAATGATTATTTTCATAACAAAACCTTGCCTATTATTCCTTGATGATTACTGCATAGAAAAAGCCGTCATGAGCGCCTTCTTCGGGAAATAATTGTGTTCCAAAACCGGTATCTATGCCCCATGGCTGCAAGATGGGTGCTACAGACGCTTGCTCTTGCACTTTTAAAAAGCGCTCAACAACGCGTGCGTTTTCCTGAGGGAAAATGGAGCATGTTGCGTAGACCATTAAGCCGCCTGGTTTGAGCGTCTTCCAGAGCGTTGTTAGTAATTGTAGCTGTAGTTCCGCAAGATTCTTCAGGTCGCTTGGTTCTCTCAATAATTTAATATCAGGGTGTCTGCGAATCACGCCGGTCGCGCTGCAAGGGGCGTCAATCAGAATACGGTCAAAGGCATTTCCATCAAACCAGCTGTCTACCTCTTGTGCCGCCGCCGCTTTGGTTTTGGCTGCTAGACCTAAGCGTTGCAGGTTTTCATCAACGCGCTTTAAACGACGTGCATCGTGATCTAAAGCCAAGACCTGAAGATCTGGATGAGATTCAAGCATGGCACAGGTTTTTCCACCAGGCGCCGCGCATGCGTCTAACACGCGCATGCCCGGTTCGAGAGCAAGGAGTTGTGTTGAGAGTTGCGCGGCTTCGTCTTGAATGCTAACGAAGCCTGCATCAAAATTTGGAAGCGTTGTAATATCGCAGGGAGCTTCAAGTTGAATGCCTTTTTGCGAAAAGGAGCACGGGCTGGCAACGGTTCCGATCTCGTTTAACGCCTTGAGATAGTCGTCTCGAGTTATTTTTGACGAGTTAACGCGTAGTGTCATAGGTGGATGTTCGTTGCTGG
>NZ_LWFT01000297.1:0-280 GCF_001635105.1 Oleiphilus sp. HI0079 | reverse complement strand
GGTACAGAATACCGGAAGATGAAAAGGTGGATGATGGCGATCCCTCAACGCCGCCTCCTGCAAAAGGCGACGACAACCCGGATATCGAAGACTATTACGGCCATTTTGAGCTGAAAGCGGCGTACGAGCGATCAGACTATCAAATTGGTACACTTATTCGGAGCAATACGAAAACGCACAAAGGCGCTTTCGAGCTATCTTACAGCTTTCCACTTCATGGTCGTCTACGTGGCCTTGTCCAATATTTTGATGGATATGGAGAGAGCTTGATTGACTACAA
>NZ_LWFT01000296.1:0-246 GCF_001635105.1 Oleiphilus sp. HI0079 | reverse complement strand
TGTAGGTAATCAGATTAAAATCACCATGCTCCGTTTCAATTCGATGCTCCTCTTGCCTGACAACAGTCTGCTCATTCAAAGCGCGATAATGGATCATATCAGCAATGGTGCCGATTTTAAGATCGTGTTTTTTCGCAAACTCTTCCAAATCAGGGCGTCGCGCCATCGTTCCGTCTTCGTTCATTATCTCTACAATCACCGATGACGCTTCAAAGCCAGCCATTCTAGCTAGATCACAACCCGCCT
>NZ_LWFT01000295.1:0-500 GCF_001635105.1 Oleiphilus sp. HI0079 | reverse complement strand
GGCATTTTGAACCGACCAAGATTGCGAGCCCTCTTTCAAAACACCAATAGTGTCCCGGAGGATGTCAGGATACTGAACTCGCACGACCGGCGCATCGACATCCTCAACGGAACCTTTCACAAACGCCATGTGCAAATCGCCCTGCAGAGTATCTTTGTAGGTAATCAGATTAAAATCACCATGCTCCGTTTCAATTCGATGCTCCTCTTGCCTGACAACAGTCTGCTCATTCAAAGCGCGATAATGGATCATATCAGCAATGGTGCCGATTTTAAGATCGTGTTTTTTCGCAAACTCTTCCAAATCAGGGCGTCGCGCCATCGTTCCGTCTTCGTTCATTATCTCTACAATCACCGATGACGCTTCAAAGCCAGCCATTCTAGCTAGATCACAACCCGCCTCGGTATGACCTGCACGACTCAACACGCCACCCGGCTGAGCTGCAATCGGAAAAATATGCCCCGGCTGCACGATATCTTCGGGCTTGGTATTGCGACCAA
>NZ_LWFT01000294.1:0-448 GCF_001635105.1 Oleiphilus sp. HI0079 | reverse complement strand
CGGATCATGAATCCAACCACGGCTGTGCTCGAGCAACGTATTGCTGAAATGGAAGGGGGTATTGGAGCTCTAGCTGTTGCTTCAGGTATGTCAGCAATCACTTATTCTATCCAGTGCCTGACCCGCGCAGGAGACAACATCGTGAGTACCAGCCAGCTTTACGGCGGCACGTACAATCTATTCGCTCATACGTTCCCGCAGCAGGGAATAGACGTACGTATGTGTAGCCACGACGACTACGAGAA
Organism: Oleiphilus sp. HI0079; assembly: GCF_001635105.1. Taxonomy (NCBI): domain Bacteria; kingdom Pseudomonadati; phylum Pseudomonadota; class Gammaproteobacteria; order Oceanospirillales; family Oleiphilaceae; genus Oleiphilus; species Oleiphilus sp. HI0079. The sequence continues at coordinate 203 of NZ_LWFT01000294.1, read as the reverse complement.
GATGGAAGCACTAATTGATGACAAAACACGCGCCCTATTTTGCGAGTCTATAGGCAATCCTGCTGGCAATGTTGTCGACATCAAGAAGCTGTCTGAAATTGCGCACCGCCATGGCATCCCTGTAATCGTCGACAACACGGTTGCAACACCTTACCTATGCCAACCATTTAAGCAGGGCGCCGATATTGTTGTGCACTCTCTGA
>NZ_LWFT01000293.1:0-306 GCF_001635105.1 Oleiphilus sp. HI0079 | reverse complement strand
ATGCAATCTTTGCGACCAAGTTTGATGATATTTCCATTGTTCCGACTTTCGTATTGACGCCGCTGACCTATCTCGGAGGCGTGTTTTATAGCATCTCTTTGTTGCCGGAGTTTTGGCAAACTGTTTCGCAAGCGAACCCGATCTTGTACATGGTGAATGCGTTTCGATATGGCATTCTTGGGGTGAGCGATATCGACATTCGATTTGCGTTTGTCATGGTTCTGTTTTTTATTGTTGTTTTGTTTTCGGTATGCCTGTATTTGCTGTCAAAAGGCAAGGGTATTCGAAGTTAGAGTTAGCGAGCGC
>NZ_LWFT01000292.1:0-523 GCF_001635105.1 Oleiphilus sp. HI0079 | reverse complement strand
AAAAGTCGGCAGAACTGCAGGTACCCGCCACAAATATAATATGTACAGGAGATGTTGTGGCTTACTGCGCGCAAGCACAAGAAACGATAGACCTTATTCGCGATTGGGGAATTCACGTTGTGCAAGGCAATTGCGAGGACTCTTTAGCGAACGACAAGGAAGACTGCGGTTGCGGATTCGATGAAGAGAGTGTTTGCGATATCGCTTCGAAACAATGGTTTGCGTTTGCTCGTAAAGCAGTGAACAAAGAGTCAAAAAACTGGATGGCGACCTTACCAACGTCGATTAGTTTTTCCTATAACCACACAGCAATGCATGTCATTCATGGTGGACTTGAACAACAGAACCAGTTTATTTTCGCGTCTAGCAGCACCAAAGAGAAACAAAAGCAGTTAGAGACCGCGCACGCCAATGTCATGATAGGTGGACATTGCGGAATCCCTTTTGGCCAGCAACTTGATGCTAATCACTACTGGCTGAACGCGGGCGTCATTGGCATGCCAGCAAATGATGGTGAAGCAAG
>NZ_LWFT01000291.1:0-409 GCF_001635105.1 Oleiphilus sp. HI0079 | reverse complement strand
CTAGCAATCTGATCCCAGTTTTGGATCTGAAGCGTCATATAGCTGGTCGCGCCACCTCTTGCATCGGCATGCTTTTGTACTCTTGTGACTGCATCGCAAGCATGAGCGGTGTTGCCTAAACCGGTTGCTTCATCACGACCCTTCAATGCAAGCAGTTTGTTGACTTCTTGCTGCATCGTCGCATTGCGTTTTTGAGCGTGATTAAGGGCTGCGCTCGTGCGAAGGCCAGCTTTAACCCGAGGGATAAGTTGTTGATTCAGCTCTGACTTCAGAATGAAATCATCCATGCCATTTTCCAGAGCATGGTTTAGAGAGTCATTCCCGTCTTTAGCCGTAATCAATAAGCAGTACGTAAAATGATGGTCAGAGTCAATTTCGCGAACATTTTGGCAAAGTTCAATGCCGTCCA
>NZ_LWFT01000290.1:0-389 GCF_001635105.1 Oleiphilus sp. HI0079 | reverse complement strand
CTGTGGTTACGACATCATGTACGGCGGAGGTCTCTTCCTTGCAGATGTAGACAGCGTAGCATCAATGGACGAAGCAGCAGTAGCAGCGGTACTTGCATCTGCAACTGAAGCTGGCTTCGGCGACATGGGTGAGTACTCAGGTGCTTCTGACTTCTTCTTCCAGGTAGTATTCGTTGCAACAGCAATGTCTATTGTTTCTGGTGCAGTTGCTGAGCGTATGAAGCTTTGGGCTTTCCTAGTATTCGCAGTTGTCATGACTGGTTTCATCTATCCAATGGAAGGTTCTTGGACTTGGAACGGTGATGCAGTATTCGGCTTGTACGAGCTTAGCTACAGCGACTATGCTGGTTCTGGTATCGTTCATATGGCGGGTGCAGCAGCAGCCCTTG
>NZ_LWFT01000289.1:0-398 GCF_001635105.1 Oleiphilus sp. HI0079 | reverse complement strand
ACTAGCCGCATCGGGTTCCACTTAAAGCTGTAGCCTAGATGTCCGTCAACCGCTTCCATCTGTCGCCATATGAACCACGCGTACACCACATAAATATGGCTTGAGAGCAGTATTGGGCCAATCAGTGCAATGCCGGCAGTTAATGCTAGCTCAACCCAGTGAAAGTAGTTACCAGCCAATGCATAAGGTGTTCTAACCTGATGATGTACAGAATGCACATTCTTTAGCAGCCACTTATTTTCATGCATCGTTCGATGCATCCAGTAGTACAGAAAATCATCCAAGACGATAAAAAAAGCAATTTGCCAGACGAAGGTTGTCCAGTGAGGCACTTCGCCTGCGTGAATGCCAGTTAGACGAGCTAAGGGCCAGGCCAATACAAGCAGCGTGAACACTAA
>NZ_LWFT01000288.1:0-11220 GCF_001635105.1 Oleiphilus sp. HI0079 | reverse complement strand
AACGCGCAGTCTATGCACTCATCTGGATCGATAACCAAAAAGTTCGGCCCCTCATAAAAACAGTCTACAGGGCATACTTCAACACAGTCGGTGTACTTGCACTTAACACAGTTATCGGTCACTACAAAAGTCATGGGCGTATCTAACCTTGATTATTAAAAACGTTGCGCGAACTAAAATTATTGTGGCTTCTCGCGAAGCTTTGCAATTCTAGCGATGCACTTATGTTGGTTCAAGAGCATTCCGTTATTTCATTATAACGCTTTGCTGTTTTAATTAAGTTTTGTTTTTAGCTCATAGAGCAAATTTAGTGCATCCCTGGGGGACAAAGCGTCTATATCGATCGATTTTAGCTGCTGCTCTATGGGGCTGGGCGCGGTTGCAAACATATCCGCCTGAAGGAATTCGTCATCACTGTTGGCAAGAGCTGGTTGTCCACTTTTCTGTGCACATGCAACGTTTTTTGCCTGAGCAGAGGTGGAATCTTGCCCGTAATCTTTGTGTGAACCAAGCTCTAATTGCAGCAGCTTTTGCTTCGCGTGATCAACTACCACCTGCGGTACGCCGGCTAATTGTGCGACTTGTAGTCCGTAGCTCTTGCTAGCGGAGCCATCGAGAACGTTATGGAGGAAGATAATTCGGTCATCGTGTTCGGTTGCCTTTAGATGGACGTTCACAACATTGCCTAATTGCTCGCCCAATTCTGTCATCTCAAAGTAATGCGTCGCAAACAGAGTAAAAGCATTTACGTTGTTTGCAAGGTGCTGGGCAGACGACCAAGCAAGGGATAAGCCATCAAATGTACTGGTACCTCGCCCAACTTCATCCATTAGCACTAAGCTATTTTGTGTTGCGTTGTTTAGTATGTTGGCGGTTTCCGTCATCTCAACCATAAAGGTTGAACGCCCGCCCGCTGTATCGTCTGCACTGCCCATACGCGTAAATATTTGATCGATAGGGCCGATTGTTGCGCCGTCAGCTGGCACAAAACAGCCGCAATATGCCAGTAAAGCGATAATTGCCGTTTGGCGCATGTATGTGGATTTACCGCCCATATTGGGACCAGTAATGACCAGCATCTCGCGTTGCCGATCCATGTAAACGTCATTAGGAACAAAAGGCTCGTCAATCAAGCGCTCAACAACAGGGTGTCGACCTGCATCAATTTTAACCAGCTTTTCGTCAACCAGTGTCGGCTGAACATAATTGAGGTTGGATGCACGTTCTGCGAAATTCGCCAAAACATCAATTTCTGCAAGTCCGCTTGCGCATTCCTGTAATGGGTGGAGTGCCTCGTTTAGCTCTTCGATTAAGGTCTCGTAGAGCGCCTTTTCCCGGCTCAAGGCACGACTTTTAGAGCTCAGCGCTTTGTCTTCAAATTCTTTTAGCTCTGGCGTGATGAATCGCTCTGCGTTTTTAAGCGTTTGCCGGCGAACGTAATGTACCGGTGCTTGATCGCTCTGCGCTTTGCTAATTTCAATAAAGTAACCGTGAACGCGGTTGTAACCTACTTTGAGAGTGCTAACTCCCGTTTCTTCCCGCTCTCGAGTCTCGAGATCTACAAGAAACTGACCTGCGTTCTCACTTATGTCGCGCAGCTCATCAAGCTCGGGATCGTATCCAGGCTTAATGACGCCACCATCCCGAACAACGACCGGCGGGTTATCAACTACAGCAGCTTCAAGTTTTTCCGCTAGAGTGGGGTGTTCCGAAATTCGGGCCTTCAGCTGAGATATAAGCTCTGACGTCAGTGGCTTGAGTGCGAGTTGAAGTGCTGGCAAGATCGCCAACGTATCTCTTAGCCGAGTAAGGTCTCTTGGTCTCGCAGAGCGAAGAGCGACGCGGGCTAATATTCGTTCGATATCACTTACGTGTTTTAATTGCTCGCAAACGACATCGAACTGGTAGTCACTCAGGAGTTCCGCAACGCTGCTATGGCGTAACTCTGCTACCTTTTTTAAACGCGTCGGTTGATTTAGCCAACGGCGCAACAGGCGACTTCCCATTGCTGTGTGACAATGATCAAGCACCCAGCTAAGGGTATTGGTAGAATCGCCTTGCGTTGTTGAATCAATCTCAAGATTCTTTCTACTTGCTGCATCAATGAGTATGCTGTCTGACAGGGACTCTTTGCTCATTGAAGAGATGTGCGATAACTCGTCGTGTTGGGTATCTTTAACGTATTGGAGGAGTGCGCCAGCTGCGCCAATGGCGACGCTAAAATCATCGCAACCAAAACCACCAAGGTCTTTTGTTTTAAAGTGCTTTGAAAGTAGACGCTCACAAGAGTCTAACTCGAAGTGCCAAGGACCCTGTCGGCGTAAAGAAGTTTTAAGGCCGAGTGAATCTTCATAAGGGAAATCGTCGCTCACCAGCAGCTCGGCAGGCTTAAGGCGATGCACTTCAGCGATCAAGTTGCTTAAACCTGATACCTCAGTTAAATGGAATCGGCCAGATGAAAGCTCAAGCCATGCTATACCGAATACATTGTCTTTGTGAGTAATCGCCCCAAGCAAGTTCTCCGATCGCTCATCCAAAAATGCTTCGTCAGTCAGTGTGCCAGGCGTAACAACGCGAACCACTTTTCGCTCTACGGGGCCTTTACTGGTCGCTGGATCGCCAATCTGCTCAGCTACTGCGATCGATATGCCGCATTTTACAAGCTTCGCGATATAACCTTCCGCCGCATGATGGGGTACGCCGGCCATTGGAATTGGCTCGCCGCCGGACTTGCCGCGCGCTGTCAGCGTGATGTCGAGCAAATGAGACGCGGTTTTAGCATCGTCATAAAACAGCTCATAAAAATCCCCCATGCGATAAAACACAATTTCATTGGGGTGCTGCTCTTTAATCTGAAAGTACTGCACCATCATAGGGGTGTGCTGTTGTTTACTCGGCTTGGATGACGGCTTTGCTAGAGTATCGTTAGGGTTATTTGCTGCGGAATCTGTCATGTGCGTTATTTGGATCGTGGTTATGCAAGTTGTGAGTGTTGATATTGATCGTGCTGCTTGATCTGTCTTAGCTTGGCTTAAGATTTTTTCTTGGGAATGTCGCCATCATTGCAAATACAAAAAGGGCGTTTTTTTACCGAGGTTGATAATACAGAATTGGTGCTCAAAAGTATCGCTGAATAAAAGGGGCGAAAAGAACTTGTGCCTCTCGTTCGATTATCGGTATTGGATGTGTCGGTAGATAAGAGCTGCTGTGGTGCTTTAGCCCTAATTGGCAGGCTTGCGCAAACATGCGTATTGAGTAGGGCGCTTTCTGGCTATTTTGTTTGATATCAAATCAAAAAAAGCCTCGCTAGGGATTAAGCTAGCGAGGCCGGTAAAGGCCCCGACGAAAGACTAGGGCGTTTACTATGCGGTCTCACGGAATAGACGCATAGTATAAAACTGGTCGAATTAGACTACTGATCTTCGACCCGCTGATGCCTGAAGAAAACGCCACCGTCACCAAATGAAGAGCTGTTAAATTCTGATGTCGATTTTATGGTCCCCACTTTTACAGCGCTACTTCTTCGATCCCTTGCGTACTTGTTATGAAAGTACGGAAATATAGAGGTTCTAATGTTTTTGGAGGTAGCATAAACGTCGTAAATGGGGGTGCCCACCGGCAGCAACTCAAGATCGTCTCGGAAATCATGCGATGCGCTCTCGAAAAGCCCCTTAACCTCAGCTCTAGGTACGAAGTAGATTTGAGTTGGTGATACAACGGAAGCCTCTTCGCTACCATCTGCTTTAACCTTCGCCATCTTTCCTACAGAAAGCGTGGTTGGTTTTGTTGAAACTAAAGAGAAAAGGGCGGTAGTTCCCAATGTTTCGTTTATTTCTTTATCAACGTAATTGGATAACTCGTTCAAGAAGAAATCATGATTATCGTCTTGGCCTGAAAGAGTGAAAAGGGCGGATACGTTACGCGAATTTTTACCGTCAACGAATACCTTCCACGCTAAGCCCGGTGCGAAGCCTCTGTCATTCGGATCGCCCGTTACTGAGAGTCGCAATAATCCACATTCGGCGCCCTTGAATACGCCAGTGTATGGGTGGTTGTCGGTCGCTTCGAATGCAACCGTCGCCATTGAACCATAAGCATGAATTGGCTTTTCATACCCAAGGGGAGCAACATCGTCTTTACGATTTACCTTTTCCCATAGTACCGAGTCAATAAGGCCTCCAATGTCTACGGGCTCCAAATCAGGACGTTCGCCTGGTTCGTACTCTGTTCGTTGCGCACCATTGGTCCAAAGAAGTGATTCCTTATCGCAGGCAGCCCACTGTTTGTAGTCTTCCGGGATTTTTAGATCCCATGGTTTGAATGCATTTTCAACGCCGGTGAGGCTAAAATCTAGCGTCGGGAAGTGACGGCGAATAACATCAATCATTGTGTTGCTTTCAACCCAGTCGATTCCGTCCTGCGTATATACTTCCGGCGTATAGCTTTCTGTAAAAAAACGGTCCGTCATGAGACGACGAGATGCATTGAGGATGAAGACTTGGAAAGCTGTCTCACCAAAAGCAAAGCCATCTGGACGAATAGTTTCTGCAAGCTGACCAACGAGTGCGTCTATCTGCTCAATATCGTTGTTATATATGCGTTTCAACTCGGCAAGGGTCGTAGGCTCAGTAGTTAGATCCTCAAACTTGGTAATTGGATTAAGCCCAATTTGACGACGAAACTCGTTGTAACGTGGTATTCCGCGTTCACGGTCTCGTATTATGTCGATCGTTGCCAAATCAATATCGCCAATTAGCGGCATAGAAAGATTACGCAAAAACTCTGGGTAATTATTGAGTGTCAGCGAACCAGGGTTGGTGATACCGAACGAGTACCATAGTCGATCGCCTCCTTCTGTGACGAGAATGTCTTCTGCATCACCGTCACGAGTGTTTTCTAGAGGAATGCTGTTGGCAACAATATTTGAGCCAATATCATAGACATCGACTGCATCCCTGAGTAGCGGGTGCATTCGATAGACCGCGACAAATTCTTCGGTGAGGGAATACGGAACCCCATAGTTGTTTGGTTTTGCCTGACCAACTAAACCACCTAGGATATGGTCGATAGATCCGGGTGTAGCAATTTTCTCTGCTTTTTCAGGGTCGAAAAGTGCGATTGTGTTGACGATCCAGGAGCTAGGCCCCTTCAGGTCATCAGAGATGTTCTGAATAGTGTCGCGTGTTTCTGGATCGCGTGTGATGCCCCACCAGTTGGATTCCATCGATAGCTCAAGTGCAGGGTTTTGGAGTAATGCAGGGGTCCATTCTACGGTATGAATTTTTGCCATGAGCGCCGAATTGACGAGGCGGGCACGATCGTACAGCCACTGATCTGACGCTTCGGGGTTCGTTTGTTTCAAGCGTTCGGCAATAGCATTGTGCTCTAGTGTAAAGAGTTGGTGCATCATGCTTAATCCGAGCCACCAGTTATCGTTGAACCCGGTAATTGGTACACCGCTCCAAAACTCGTTCGGTAGGGTGCCGTCGCTCTCTACGATTAACTTACCATCGTCAAAAGAACGAATGCTGTCACTGGTTGCCTTATCGCTGCCATATAACTGTGAACCATCCCACCAGTGGGTATTGACGTTTCGATAGGTTGGTGGAAGATCTGCATCACTTTCAGACCGGTCTAAATCAGGAGTCGTCCTTTCTATCTCGAGAACACCATTCCCGAGAGGATCGCCATCAGGCAGCTGTACCAGAATAGGATCATTGCTTGTATTTGCGCCGTGGCTTACCCAGTCATGAACCATGAACTGTATCCACGCTGCAGCGATAAAATTGATGCTCGTTGCGGGCTTAAACTCCTCGCGCGCCATCAGGCTGTTACTAATCTCTCTAGGGTTGGGCGTTAGTAGCGTATTCGCCTCGGTTTCTCCCTGTGCCGCCTCAAGTTGTACGTTGCGGCCAAAGCGTCGGTAAACCGAACCTTCTGCTGGGTTTTCTAAGATGTTACAGGTTCCATCCTCGGTTCTTGCTGTTTTGGACCGGTCATCACATACAATCGTGCTATTGATTTGCTCAAGATCCTCGGTAGGGATCATGTTGTTCTCTAAAAGTTCGGTACGCTCCAAACCGATTGAAAGTGCCGCAGCGGCTACTCCCAAAGTTCCGAGCTTGGCGAGTGCTGGCCAAGTTACCCATACTGAATTAAACATTTAGTGCCTCCGATATTTTTGTTTTAGTTCGTTTGCTAGGTCTTAAATCTTTAAAGAGAGATACATATGTTTCCTCTTACAACTAAGTTCCAGAGCTGGCGTTCGGAGCGGTAATATCTTATGAGCTTGTTCGATATGCACCTATCCGAAAGAGGGGGGGTGAAGAATTTTCCGAGAACTGAGGTTATAAAAAGTACATTTAATACAATGTGTTAGGGTGCTTATGCTCTTGCTGCGTAGGCTGGAAGGAGATGGCCGAAGTATGCTCTTGTTCACATTTGAATAAATAACTTCCAATTAGGGATGTAGATCTATTGTTGCAAAAATAATACTGAGTCAATGTATATAGCAATAACGACTGTATGCTGAAAATAATAAAATAATAATTATGACAAACTATATTCTTCGACAAGACCTCTTAGCACTTTTAAAGAAAGGGCGCGAGCACCCTTTAACACTCACTGTCGCGCCAGCCGGATCCGGCAAAACGACGCTTCTTGAACAATATAGGGCACATTTAGCTCAGTATGAGCCAAACACTAAAGTCTGTTTTTTAAACGTGTCGGATCGACATAATGACAACAATGGGCATAACTTATTTGTCGAGATGTTTGAAGCGGTCAAAAACATCATGCCTCTTTGGGATGAGCAGTTTTTCAGTCTCTACAAGGATGATCGAGAAACAGATCCAAGCTTATTTACCCAGACGTTTCGCCAAGCGCTCAATCAATTTGAGTGCCCTTTACTAATAGTGCTCGATGATTTTCATGAGATCAAATCGACACAGGTTCATCATATTATTAGTAAGCTGATCGATAGTCTGCCAGATCACGTGAATCTTATTATTTCCTGCCGCGATTACCCCGAACTACCGATCACTAGAATGAAAATTAATGACCGAATTTTTGTTTTAGATAGTCACGATTTTAAACTTAATAAAGGCGATTTAGAGCGCTTGAACTGCGCAATTGGAGCTCCCCAATTGGATGCTGGCCAAGTTGTTAAACTCTTAGATAAAACCGATGGGTGGTTTGTAGGCGCAAAAATGGCGCTTCTTGCTTTTGACAAAGCCAATGAGGGTTCAATCGATTCGTTTGATGGCACACAGCTGGAGTTGCTCGATTACTTTGGGCAGGAGGTCGTTCATCGCCTAACTCGTGAACAGAAAGATTTTGTTCTCGCAACTTCGGTTTGTAATGCATTCAATCGCGATATTTGCGAGAACGCTTTGATGGTTAATTCAGCAAATGCCGGATTAGAAGAGGTGAGAATGCAGGACCTCTTCCTAAGGCCTGATCCTCAACGCCCAGGTTGGTATCGGTATCATCCACTGTTGAGGGATGTTTTGTTGAGTATGTTGGAGCGTCAGAAGGGCCGCAGTTATATCGCAAAATTACACCTCTCCGCATCTCGTTATTTTATTAGAATCGGAGAATTAACCGAAGCCGTCTATCATGCAAAGCTGACCGCTGACCGGGACTATCACCTTATGTTGCTTGGCGAGGCTTGCAGTAAGTGGGTAAAAAAAGGCGATCTAGAGCCTGTAGTACAAGAGCTGAACGACTTGTCAGATGATGATTTTACTGCAAACAGCCAGCTTCTGATCTACCAATTGTATGCTCTGATTTTCTCGCGACGGTTTAATCAGGCGTCTTATTATTTAGATGTTTTAATAGGTATTTCATCATTGCAGCATGAGCGACATCTAGCTGCATATTGTGTTTTCTTTCAACGTATTCTTTCTGTATTTCAAAATGACTCCGAAGTTGAAAAGTATTCTCCTCTAAGATCCGATGGGGCGACCCAGACTCCGGTGGAGGTGAGAGCTTTTGATAAGGTTCTTGATGCGTATTTTCTGATGTGCCATGGCCAATTAAACAAAGCATTTAGAATGGCTAGCGAAGTTCAATCAGACCTAAAGCATATGTCTCATGATCTGTTCGATAGCTTTGCTACGCCGATCATCATTCTTTGCGATCGTTACCTTGGTCGAGGAATAGAAGCGGTTCAGCATATGTCTAAAGTCTTTAATCCCATTCGGCATGGAAATAAAACGCCTCGCTGGGTCAATTTGGCGACCGGAATGATGGTGGTTGAATACGAACAAAACCAGCTCAAAGCGTCAAAGTCTTTGGGGGCGGAACTCGTACCATTGGTAAATCATGCATGCGCTACCGAAGCTGTCGTAATGGTGTATCTGTATAGCTCACGAATAATGCACATCGAAGGTGATAGTCCTAGGGCAGCAAGATTGCTTGAGCAGTTAGAGCGGATATTATCGTTAGGCGATAATCTGAGATTTAGTAGCCAAGTCGTACAAGAAAAAATGCGCCAGGCATTTACCATGCAGGATAAAGCGGAATGTCACTTTATATACGAGCGGTATTCTCTGTCTGAACATCTAGAGAAGGGCGCGCTAGGCGCATCAAAATATTATGAAGAGTGGCGTGAACGACTCTCATTAGCTGCCGTTTACTGGTTGATTTCAAAGAACCGGCTGAAGCAGGCAACAGAATTATTAATTGAGCTGGCTGATGCTCTAGATCTCCAAGGAGTGAAACTAAGAGCTTTGGTTGCTAGGAGTAACCTCACCACGCTGCTTTTTCTGCAAGGGAACGCAGATTCCGCAGTAAACGCTTTAATTCGCCTAATAGACCGATATGGCTTAGTGTGTTTCTCACGTAGCGTATTCGACGAAGCGCCAGGAGTAGTCGATGTATTTAACGCTGGAATTGCCCAAGGAAAGCTAAAATTACCCCCGCTTTTTTATGAGACATTTGGCGAATTATTACAGGCCAATGGTTTGGAAAAGCATGACATAAAAATTAAGCGGATACTGACGGATAAGGAACTTGGAATTTTCGAGCTATTACTCTCTGGGGCAACGAATGAGGCGATTAGCGAAGAGTCTGGAATTGCGGTCTCGACAACCAAATGGCACTTGAAAAATATCTATAACAAGCTCGGTGTAAAAAATCGCACCGAAGCCGTCAGTATCGGCCTCACGCACTCTTAATACTATTTTTGCCCTGGGCTAAGGGAACAACAATCCTAAGTAAGTAATTGGGTGCTTCGACGCTTTTTCGACGCGCAAGGATAATTGGTTAGCAATTTATTGAACTAACTAGATCTTTTGGGTCAAAGACTTGCGTCTATCGACACGCTATGGCAACTTTAAGACATGATCAGAACCAAATATTTAAGAACAATTGCATTGCTCATCTCGTGTGCACTCGCTCTAGGTGGAGTCGCTCCGGCGGTGGGTAAAGTATTGTTTGCTGGTTTTGATGATGCTGTAGATGGCCCGGTACCGGTCGCGGTTCAGCGGGAAATGGCGCATTGTGATCAGTCAGAGCAAAAAGTAGCGCCGCATTATTCTTTCTCGCATCATGAAAATGCCCTGTTGTCAGACAAAGTTAATGTAAACGATAGCCTCACGGTCGACTGTTGTGAAGAACAATGTTTATGTGGACAGGGTGGTTGTCATCAGTCACTAAATGTTTCTCTCTTGAATTCTTTGTTCACTCCAGACCTATCCGATCACTCGCATAGTTTGAGCATGTCATTTTATCAGCCTCCCTCATTTGAGCACTCCAACCCACCTCCAATTTCCTAAGTTAGCGCTATAAATCCGTCTGCCGCAGTTAGCTTTGATTTAAGGCTTAAAGCGTTCAGGTGAAATATTGATTAACTTTTGGAATGAACAATGTCTCGGAATAACTCGGTCAAATGCCGCCTTCATGGTTTGCTATATCTGACTTTTGCCTTTGGAGTGCTGTTACAGCCGTGGGCAACCGCACATGCGCAAGCGGCGAACAAATCAGCGCTAACCCTAGATGAAGTCTTAAATACCGCGAAACAGCACGATTTCAAGCTTCAACAATTTGAGCAGCAACAGCTTAGGTTTACAAAGCAAAGCGAGGGGGCTAATTACCTTCCTGACCCAGTTGTTTTCGCCGGGATGCAAAATCTTCCGGTTGATACATTTGCATTCGACCAAGAGCCGATGACAAATCTCCGTTTAGGCGTGCGCCAAATGTTCCCCAAGGGCGACAGTCTCGAGTTGAAAGAGGATAGCGCGAATCTACAATCGACTATCCAACAGTATGGCGCAGACGAGTATTGGAGAGCACGTAAAAAGACCATTGAGCAGACGTGGTTCGAGGCGCTTTTTTGGCAACAAAGGCTGGCGCTTTTAGAAGTAGATCAGGGGTTTCTCGAGCAAATGCGCGACTTTATTAAATCGCTTTACGAAGTTGGCTCTAGAACCCAATCAGATCTAATCGGTGCTGAGCTGGAATTGATTAAGCTTAAAGAGCTGTCGATATCAGCAAAACAGAGTTATGACTTGCACCGAACAAAGCTTGATAGCTTGGCGAACCAAACGTTGCGCGACGCCAGCCTTTCGCCCAATGAGCGTTATACACAAGTCGAGATTGATCGTTTGCTCAATATAAGAGTGGGCAAGGATAGTTTTACACTTCACCCCCGCATACTCAGGCATGAAGCAAACCTGGCGCTTTCGAAAACGCAAGTAAGCCTGCTTGAACAGGATTTTGAGCCTTCTTGGGGGGTCGAGGTAAGTTATGGCTTGCGAGATGGACAAAACCCTGACGGCTCTGATCGACCTGATTTTTTCTCTGCAGGAATTAGCGTTGCAGTGCCATTTTTTTCGGAAGGCCGACAGTCTTCGAATATCGGCGCAGAGAAACATAACATGTCGTCAATTGCGCTGCAGAGGGATGAAGAAGCACTTGGTATTTACTATGCGTTCCTGAGTCAGCAACAGCAGCTTCAAAGGACTGCTGAGCAACGAGAGCTTTACGTAGATCAAATTGTTCCAACTCTCATCGATCAACGAGCAACAGCGCAGCAAGCGTATGAATCAGACGAAGGGAGTTTGCAGCTAGTGATCAATCTGTTTCTTAAAGAACAAGACGCAAAGGTGATGGTTGCGCGGTTGCGTACACAGGAAAATAAGCTTGTGTCGGAGCTGAACTATTTCCTTGGCACAAATGAAACTGAAAAGGTAGGGAACGAATAATGTTTAAGAATGG
>NZ_LWFT01000287.1:0-667 GCF_001635105.1 Oleiphilus sp. HI0079 | reverse complement strand
CTGTGGTTGCAACAAAGTGGTTACGCGAAATCAAAATAGGGCGGCGGAGTATGTTGAGATCCTCAGTCGTGAAATCGCTTTGCGAGCGCAAAGTTTTGCGGATGATCGACTCATTCAGCAGATCCATTTTGGAGGCGGAACGCCTACTTTTTTGAGCATTGCGCAGATTCAGGAAGTGCTTGAGTTGATTGCCCAATCCTTTCATCTCGGATTACCTCATAATCTTGAGATGGGGATTGAGATTGATCCGCGATCGGTGTCTGTGGAAGACATGGAGCGATTGATCGAGTTAGGATTTAACCGTTTCAGTTTTGGTATTCAGGATTTGAATCCTGAGGTGCAGAAAGCGGTGAATCGTGAGCAATGTTTTGACAAGATCAAAGCGCTTGTTAAGCGCGCTCGGGAATTGCAAATCAAGTCTATTTCGTTTGATTTGATCTATGGCCTCCCCCTGCAAACGCCGGATTCTTTTCATCGTACTCTGCAAGAGATTATTGAGGTTAAGCCGGATCGGTTGGCGCTATACAACTATGCGCACATGCCGGATCGGATGCCGTCGCAAAGACTCATCAAGGCCGAGGAACTGCCCAGTAGCGTTGATAAGCTCACCATCCTAAGTGATAGTATTATTAGCTTAAGCAAGGCGGGCTATGAATACATTGGCATG
>NZ_LWFT01000286.1:0-436 GCF_001635105.1 Oleiphilus sp. HI0079 | reverse complement strand
TCTTCAGACACGATCTTGCCTTCGTCTACTTGGCTCAGACATTCTTCCACTTTTGCGCGGGCGCTAGGGTTCGGGAACCAGAAACGAGCCATGGTGGAGTCATACATAGCAACATAGTCTTCGCCATAGGTGAGACCAAGACCGTTGATTTTCTTGATAAGNTCGACGCTCCCTGAGACATCGGCCATTCCATGATCGGAAATGACATACAGCGACACCTCTTTGTAGTGCTGTTTGGCTGTCTCATAGACATCCAGAACCTGATCTTCAAGCCATCGAATCTTCTCGTTAACCTTGTCATGCTTGGTGCCATAGTTATGCATTAAGGCATCGAGCTTAGGTAGGTATACATAGGCCATTTTGATCTCGCCTTTGCTTATTTCCCGTTTGTTGGCTTCCACCACCGTTTCTTCGGATTCCCGCCAGTTGGAGCAGT
>NZ_LWFT01000285.1:0-581 GCF_001635105.1 Oleiphilus sp. HI0079 | reverse complement strand
GAAATCAAAGGCATGATGGACGACGTACGTAAAGTACACCCAGATGCGAAGCTTGTTTATAACAACTCTCCATCTTTCAACTGGACATTGAACTTCCGTCAGCAAACTTACGATGCATGGGTAGCAGAAGGTAAAGACGTTTCTGCATACGATCGTGCAAACCTAATGTCTGCTGAGTACGACGATTCTGAATTGTCTGCAGCTGCGGACGAGCGTGTTAAAACGTTCCAAGCGGATACAGCTCGCGAAGCGAACGTATTCCACCACTTGATCACGCTACCGACTTACCACACCACTGCATTGTCTGTAGACAACCTTGCTAAAAACTACTTTGGTGAGCAAGGTATGCTTGGTTATGTTGAAGGCGTTCAGCGTAAAGAGATCCGTCAAGGTATCGCATGTGTTAAACACCAAAACATGGCTGGCTCAGACCTTGGTGATGATCACAAAGAATACTACCTTGGTGATCGCGCGCTTAAAGCTGGCGGTGCGAAAAACACTTCTAACCAGTTCTCTTAATTTGAGACTGGCTAGTTAAGCTGTTTAAAAGGCGACCTTAGGGTCGCCTTTTTTCGTTATAG
>NZ_LWFT01000284.1:0-375 GCF_001635105.1 Oleiphilus sp. HI0079 | reverse complement strand
CATAAGGCATTGGGGTCATCATGTGGCCACCGGTTTCTGTTTGCCACCAGGTATCCACAAGGGGTGCCTGACCATTACCAAACATGGTATGAAACCACCGCCATACCTCTGGATTAATTGGCTCACCGACACTACCAAGAATACGTAACGAGTCACGCGTGCTCCCTGCAATGGCTTCATCCGCGGAGGCCATCAGAGTGCGAATCGCTGTCGGTGCGATATAGAGAATATTCACCTTGTGCTTATCAATGATCTTCCCGACACGGCCGCAGTCTGGGTAAGTAGGCACACCCTCGTACATCAAGGTTGTTGCACCATTGGCTAGCGGCGCATAGACAATATAGGTGTGGCCAGTAATCCAGCCGACGTCAGCTG
>NZ_LWFT01000283.1:0-269 GCF_001635105.1 Oleiphilus sp. HI0079 | reverse complement strand
ATACTGTATAGGTAACCGAAGAGTCAACAACCTCTCCGCCTCTGAGAAGCTCAAACCCAGCAGACGCATCGACATCAAGAGTGCCATCACTCTTGATCGTGAACACACCTCCATTGTCGCCTATGACTGAAATCTCACCGTTAACAAGAGCTTGCCCATTAACAGCAACTATCTCCAACTCAGTTTCGGTACGCCCTTCAGCATCAAAATCATTTGCAAGCAAGCCGAACCCGATAGGGGTTTCGATTCCTTCAGGGTCTACAATTTGT
>NZ_LWFT01000282.1:0-280 GCF_001635105.1 Oleiphilus sp. HI0079 | reverse complement strand
ATCCTTGTGGAAGAATAGAGGGACAACTTCTACTAAGAAGCCGAAACTGATAGCCACGATGATCAAAGGGATCATCAGGCCAAGGTTCTTTTCAATTAACTCATGTTGCTTCATCGTTTATCTCCCTTAAGCAGTCGCAGGCATTGAATCGAGCGCTTTGGCGTCTTTCTGTTTGATTGTTAACCAAACATTCAGTGCCATGATAAGCATGCCGACTAGGAAAATAACGCCACCGATCAAGCGCACAAGGTAACCATTGTGGCTCGCCTCAAGTGACTCT
>NZ_LWFT01000281.1:0-290 GCF_001635105.1 Oleiphilus sp. HI0079 | reverse complement strand
TATAGTTAGCGCCCCACTCCGGAAACCGAATATTACGTGTATACACCATTGGCAACAGAGTATTGTAGACAGGTGAGCCAGACTGAAAGAAGCTTCGTTTTTCAGGTTTGAAGGGATTAAAGGGATTGTTAATACTATCTCTGGCAATATCTGACTCGACCTCTGTAAAGTTCGGGTTAACCGTCAAGCCCAAGGTTTTATTGGTGCCAAAACGCACCTTTGCATCCACGCCAAACTCATTAATGTCGTAATTGCTAGACTGTTCAAACTCGGGATCACCTGGGTCACGC
>NZ_LWFT01000280.1:0-622 GCF_001635105.1 Oleiphilus sp. HI0079 | reverse complement strand
TCAGCAACACTACTCCAAGAATGACTCCGATCACGATGCTGGTTTGGCGAAGTGCCACCAAATATGAAACATTCTCAGTACCATGCATTGCGATCAAAACCATCGTGTACGTGAGGGTCATAATAAGTGCAGTTGCGCCGGTCATTCGTTTCTTTGAATCAATAACGTCTCGCCAATTCTTTCTCTCAGACTTAAGAGTTAGTGAATAGAGGCAAAGCACAGTAGAAGACGCGGCAGAGAGACACCACATATACAAGGTTGATTGAATATAATTCGGCTCATTTAACTCTGGGTGGATTGATAGTCTCGTCAGTACTGATTGGTCAATTAATGTATAGCCGGTTGTGCCTAGTGCCGCCATAAGAGCGCTTGAGCGAGTGCCGGGTGTTTTCGTTGGTACCGGTTGCAATGGATCGGGGATAGCGATGAGTGCGGGGTATGGCAGAGTATTAGCTGAGCTTGCTAGCGGACAGCGGCCTTACATTGATATTGAACAATACCGGCCAGAGCGCGACGCGCTTGCCGACCCGGCTAATTCAATGTTTCGCAAGGCATGTGCGATGTCTCGAGCGGCAAAACGCTAACTCAACACTGCCGCTGTAATCCCGATTGCACCATAATT
>NZ_LWFT01000279.1:0-325 GCF_001635105.1 Oleiphilus sp. HI0079 | reverse complement strand
GCGCTTTGCTATCGCGCCATCTTGTGCAAGGTGTTTAAGTGCCTTCGATGAACATGGATTGCTACATCCAGTGCACTCTTTACCTTTGGTCGTACTATCGTACTCAGCGCTTTGCTATCGCGCCATCTTGTGCAAGGTGTTTAAGTGCCTTCGATGAACATGGATTGCTACATCCAGTGCACTCTTTACCTTTGGTCGTACTATCGTACTCAGCGCTTTGCTATCGCGCCATCTTGTGCAAGGTGTTTAAGTGCCTTCGATGAACATGGATTGCTACATCCAGTGCACTCTTTACCTTTGGTCGTACTATCGTACTCAGCGCTTG
>NZ_LWFT01000278.1:0-875 GCF_001635105.1 Oleiphilus sp. HI0079 | reverse complement strand
CACGACTCGAGACATACACGCCAGCGTGGCCCCTGCCGAAGATCTTCCGAATGACCAAGAAGGGGAAGTTGATCGAAGGGATCTTCAGAGGCGAGACGATCAACACGCCTTCTATGCTCTGCGTTGCGGACTATCTGGACGCATTGCGTTGGGTGGATAGTCTGGGCGGCCTTACTGGAGCAATTGCGCGCTCAGAAGCGAATCTGGCTGCGATACAGGCTTTTGTTACTCAGCACGACTGGATTAACTTTCTAGCGAGAGATCCTGCAACGCTCTCAAATACGAGTGTCTGCTTGACGGTTGATGCGAGCCCGGAACAAGTAAAAGCGATGATTACGCTGCTGGCCGACGAAAATGTCGCGTTTGATATTGGCTCTTACCGAGACGCCCCGGATGGCCTGAGAATTTGGTGTGGTGCGACCGTGAATACCTCTGACGTCGAAGCCTTGATGCCTTGGCTTGCTTGGGCTTACGCGCAAGTCTTATAACCACAGACACAATAAACTGTAGATTTTTGTCAAACACCCGAGTAATTATTCAAATCTGTTCTAATCTTAGATAAGGCTATGATGGAGGAAGAGTAATGGAAGTCTCGACGATGATTTCTTGGATAGTGTTGGTATTCGTGGTGTTTTACATCGTCCGCATATACAACCTGCTTGTGGCGTATAAAAATCAGTATGAGAATGCATTCTCTCAAATCGAAGTGCAGCTCAAGCGGCGATATGACTTAATTCCTAATCTTGTTGAGGCAACTAAAGCCTATCTGACTCATGAGAAAGAAACGCTCGAAGCGGTGATTAGTGCACGAAATACGGCATTAGCGGGCTTGAAAGAAGCCTCTAAAAATCCAGCAAGTGCTTCTGCTTTGGGCA
>NZ_LWFT01000277.1:0-12002 GCF_001635105.1 Oleiphilus sp. HI0079 | reverse complement strand
TCGTATCCGGCTCGTGTTCGATGCATTTGCAGGAGTCGACGTTACTCGAGATTGTTCGAAAAACTGGCCGAACGCTGGAGAAGGAGCTTCAGTTGATTGAACGTTTTCCTCAGGGGCCGGACCATCCTATTGTTCCAGCTATTCCGGAGACGAACTATCTGAAGGCGATGTTTTTTCGGGTGCTTCCTCAGTCATAGGTGGCGTTTCGCTTTTTTGCAACGCATCAAGGCTGAGCCAAAACGCTTTGATGTGTTTTGCACCCGATTCCCCTGAGTGATCTCTTTCTTTTTCTAGATACTCTTCCATGACGCGCTCATCGTTTAGGAACGCCAAGCGAACCGGTTTTGATTTTTGCCACCAGAGAGTTTGTTGCTCAATGTCGTTTTGCAACTGCGTTGCCAGAAGTGCGAGATATGCTGAGCGACGTTGTGCAGCGAGTTTTTGTTTTTCCGTTCCTTCAATCGTAAATCGACGCCATGCTGCTATTGGGGAAGATGGATCGCCGGTCAGGATAAATTCGTAGGGGTGAAAGCCGAGGGTGAGGTATAGCTCGTCGCTAAATTGGTGCTCGTCCTCAAGCGTCTTAAGGTTAATATTCATCTCGGAATGTATGAGTCCGCTGCTCGGATAGCCCTCAACGCTATCAAGGTAGCCGGGAAGCATTGGAAATGCATCAATTAACAGGTTTGAGGCACTTTGACCTGAGGCAAGGAAAAGCACCGCCGATGCAAGCCGATAAGATTGATGTGCTTTTTGGTATGTTTGAAGTAGGTCTGCGTGTCCTTGCTCGGTTGGTGACGCTAAAAAGGCCTTGGTTTCCGTGTTGAGCGCATTCGCTTGTGTCGCAGCATCAAGAAGCTTCGCCTCAAGTTCCAGAACAAGTGACTTAGAAGGCTTCTCCAGATTTTTGCTGGTCGTCTCAAGCTCCATCTGTGCTTCGAGAGAGGTCTCTACGTTTTTTTCGTGTTCAGAGCTAGTTGGCTTGGCGGGATTGCAAGCACTAAGCATCACGCAGGCGAACGCAAATAGGCTTCTTATCGCGTAGTAACGGGTTGCTGTCATTCGTATTCGCGTTTTCATTGTTTTTGTGTGATTAGTCTCTGAGAGAAATACATTTCCAGTTCTTTTGCTTTGCATGATCCAGAAGTTGCTCATCGCCATCGACGACCATCGGTGTATCCACTAACTCGAGCAGCGGGATATCATTATGTGAGTCGCTGTAAAAGTAGGCACCATGTAGGTCATGTCCAGTCTCTTTTAGCCAGTCTTGTAGGCGGGTTACTTTGCCTTCTTTAAAGCTGGGTACACCCGCACTTTTACCTGTATAGCGGCCATTGACTTGCTCAACTTCGATCGCTAGCAAGTTGTCGATTCCGAATTCGTTTACGATTGGTTCAGTTACAAAGCGATTCGTTGCTGTGATGACGAGCAATGTATCGCCCTTTTTGCGGTGTTCTTCAATGAGCTGCTTTGCTTTTGCCAGCATGATTGGTCGAATGATGGCGGCCATGAATTCTTCGTGCAATGCATCGAGTGTCGCGATGTCATTTTCGGCTAGAGGTGAAAGCGAAAACTCGATGTACTTGTAGATGTCTAGTTTTCCATCCACGTAGTCTTGATAAAATTCATCGTTCTTTTGCTTAAACAGCTCTGCATCGACTATGTTTTTTTCTACTAAAAACTCACCCCAAAGGTGGTCGCTATCTCCTGCGATAAGGGTGTTATCAAGATCAAATATAGCCAATGCCACGTTATCAACTCCGAGTAAAATTCTACAACGTTGCTAAGCATACCAGTTTGCCCAAAAGAGAAAATGAAAAACTCGGAAGGGAGATGTAAATGGCCAAGATTTAAGGGTATACCAAGAGGATTCTCAGCGCCTGGGCACGGATTTGTAGTGACGCTTTCGTTTGCCGCGCCTTATTTTTTCTGAAAGAATGGAAGAAACGATTTTTATGAAAGGATAGGTTGTGATTGATTCTGACGGCTTTCGGCCAAATGTCGGAATTATTCTCGCCAACCAAAAAAACGAGGTGCTTTGGGCGCGTAGGGTCGGTCAAAATTCTTGGCAGTTTCCGCAAGGGGGTATTAAGCCTCATGAGACGCCTGAACAGGCGCTCTTCAGGGAACTGCATGAAGAAGTTGGGCTGATCGAGCGAGATGTCGAAATCATAGCGCAGACCGATGGCTGGCTTCGGTATCGATTACCGAAACGACTGATAAGGCATAACTCTCATCCGGTTTGCATAGGACAAAAACAGAAGTGGTTTTTGTTGCGCATGCTAGGCGAAGACTCGCAGGTTTCGTTTAGCAACGGAGAAGCGCCGGAGTTTGATGGTTGGGAATGGGTTAGTTACTGGTACCCGTTAGGGCAGGTAGTCTCATTCAAGCGGGAAGTATACCGACGGGCAATGAAGGATTTGTCGAGCAATTTGTTTTTACTCGATACTAATTAGAGTTTCTTAGAGGAAGTATTTAATGCTGGCAGTCCTGCGTGGCATAGTACAGGAAGTCAACGCAGCTGCAGACCTGAACGAGGCTTTGCAGCTCATCGTCACGCGTGTTCAAGAGTCTATGAAAACAGATGTATGCTCCATTTATCTGTTGGATGCAAACCAAAATCGCTATGTGTTGATGGCTACTCAAGGGCTAAATGATGATGCCGTGGGTAAGGTGACGCTTGGTTACTCTGAAGGCCTCGTTGGCCTTGTAGGCGTTCGTGAAGAGCCTATTAATCTTGAGCAGGCTCAGGAGCATCATCGCTATAAATATTTTCCAGAGACGGGCGAAGAGCGCTACGAAAGCTTTCTAGGCGTACCGATCATCCATCACAAAAAAGTGCTCGGCGTTATTGTGGTTCAACAAGCGTCTAATAGTCGGCGTTTTGATGAGGGCGAAGAAGCCTTTTTAGTGACTGTTTCTGCTCAGCTAGCGGGCATTATTGCCCATTCTGAGGCAACAAGCGCCTTTATTGGTCCTTCCTTAATCGCCACGAAAGAACAAGATCTTGTTTTCAAAGGTGTGGCTGGCTCTCCTGGTGTCGCCATAGGTCAGAGCATTGTCATGTTTCCTCCGGCTGATTTTGACTCCGTCCCTGAGCGATCAAGTAGCGATATAGATGCGGACTTGAAGCTCTTTGACGGTGCAATCGATTCTGTGCGAGTTGATATCCGTCGAGTTGGCGAACGTTTGTCCAGCCAGTTGCGGCCAGAAGAGCAGGCTTTGTTTGATGTTTACATCGGGATGCTGGATGACAAGGCGTTGGCTGGAGAGGTGCAAGACAAAATCCGTGCGGGATCTTGTGCGCAAACCGCCTTGAAGCATGTCATCAAAGATTACGCGAGCCACTTTGAGATGATGAGCGACTCATATCTACGAGAACGCGCGGTTGACATAAAAGATTTGGGTCGTCGCATTCTCAGCTACTTGCAAGAGCGAGAGGTGGTCGATCAGTCCTACCCTGACAAAACGGTTTTGGTAAGTGATGAGCTGACGCCAACCATGCTTGGAGAAGTGCCGCGAGAAAACCTCGTCGGGCTTGTTTCAATTAAGGGTTCGGGAAGCTCTCATGTGGCGATACTTGCGAGGGCAATGGGCATACCGACGGTTATGGGTTTAGTCGATGTTCCATTGACCAAGCTTGATCAGCGAGAGATGGTCGTAGATGGTTATAACGGCGATATCCTGATCTCTCCTTCTGATGAACTTAAAGATCATTACTCGGCGGTGCTTAATGAGGACCGTGAGCTCGATGAAGACCTCAAGAGCATTATTGACTTGCCGTGTGAGACACTTGATGGTCATCGCGTCCATGCGTGGGTTAACACAGGCTTAATGGCCGATGTAGTACGTTCACTGGATCATGGTGCTGAAGGTGTTGGTTTATACCGGACCGAAGTGCCGTTCATGATCAACGAGCGCTTTCCGAGTGAGTATGAGCAGATGCTTTATTATCGGGAGCAGCTGGAGGCGTTCGCGCCAAACCAAGTCACGATGCGTACCCTGGATATTGGCGGTGATAAATCATTGCCTTACTTTCCTATTGACGAAGAGAATCCTTTTCTAGGCTGGCGTGGTATTCGCGTCACGTTGGACCACCCTGAAATTTTTCTGGTTCAAATGCGCGCCATGCTAAAGGCGAGTCAGGGCCTGAATAATTTGCGAATTATGTTACCCATGGTTTCAAGCGTTAATGAGGTCGAAGAAGCGCTGCATTTGATTTACCGCGAGTATCATGAAGTGAGGTCTGAAGGCTATCAGGTGAATATGCCGCAGGTTGGTGTCATGATCGAAGTGCCGGCGGCCGTGTATCAGGTGCGAGAGCTGGCAGAGCGTGTTGATTTTCTGTCTGTTGGGTCAAATGATTTAACCCAGTATTTACTCGCGGTTGATCGAAATAATCCGCGCGTTGCCTCGCTTTACCATTCTTTTCACCCAGCGGTTTTGCAGGCGCTGAACAAAATCGCTGCTGACTCTAAAGATATGCATGTCCAACTGAGTATTTGTGGAGAGTTAGCGGGCGATCCGGCGGGCGCAGTGCTCTTAATGGCCATGGGATATGACGCGCTATCAATGAATGCGTCTAATCTGTTGCGTGTGAAAGCTGTTCTTCGCGGTATAAGCTTGGCTTGGGCTCAGGACTTGCTCAAGGAAGTGTTATCCCTTGACTCTCCTTACATCGTTCAGAGTGCATTGAATCTCGCGTTGAAAGAGGCTGGCTTTGAGAAGTACTTACGACGCTCTCGTGTGGCTGATGTGAAGTCGTCTCGTGAAAGTCACTAAAGCAGGTCACTAAGGCAAGCCACGGAAGTAATTCACTAGGTGAAGTCAGAAAAGAAAGGCGGTGAAATGCAGCTGTTAGGATGTCTTATCTAGAGCGCCCAGCTTTGTTCAAATCGTTCAGGTATCGCTGCCATAGCAGCTCTTTCTCGACACAAAGCTTACGCAAATAGTCCCAAGTGTATAAGCCAGAGTCGTGCCCATCATCAAAGACCAGTTTTAAGGCGTAATTTCCAGCTTGCTCCACGCCCTTTAGTAATACGTTTTTCTTACCAAACTGCAGGATCGGCTTACCATGACCTTGCACTTCTGCAGATGGCGAGAGCACTCTAAGATATTCAAAGCTTAGCTCGTGGCTAGTACCATCTGGGTACTGTAATAACAGTACCCGAGATTGTTGTTTTGCCTCAACTCTTGAAGGGATCATGGCGCTTTATAGGATGTATTGGCTGAGATCTTCATCTTCGGCGACTTCATTTAGCTGCTCGTCTACGTAGTTTGCTGTTACTTCAAAGTCGTCTCTGACTTTATCGCCTGCATCAAATGAGACTTGTTCCAACAGTCGTTCCAAAACGGTATGTAAGCGGCGGGCTCCGATGTTTTCGGTGCTTTCATTTACCTTCCACGCTATGTGGGCGATGCGATCGATCGCTTCTTCAGAAAAGCTAAGTTCTAGACCTTCTGTTTTCATCAGTGCCACGTATTGGTCGATTAATGACGCGTTTGGCTCGGTGAGAATACGTTTGAAGTCATTGGTGCTAAGGGCTTTTAACTCAACCCTTATCGGCAAACGCCCTTGTAGCTCTGGAATAAGGTCGGAAGGCTTGGCAAGGTGAAAAGCGCCAGAGGCGATAAACAGGATATGATCTGTGCGAACGGGACCGAGTTTTGTTGTGACGGTGCTGCCCTCAATCAAAGGAAGCAAGTCACGCTGCACGCCTTCACGTGACACCTCGCCCGAACCGGTTTCAGAACGTTTGGCTACCTTGTCGATTTCGTCAAGAAAGACAATTCCGTTTTGTTCAACCGCTTTGACGGCTGCCGCTTTGATTTCTTCTTCGTTGATCAGTTTCGCAGCTTCTTCTTGCTTTAATTGTTTGAAGGCATCTGAGACTTTGAGTTTTTTGCTCTTTTTCTTATCCCCTGTCATGTTTGAAAACAGGCTTTGCAGTTGATTCGTCATATCTTCCATGCCGGGAGGAGCCATGATCTCAACGCCGACTGGAGCGCTGCTGAGCTCGATGTCGATCTCTTTGTCATCAAGCTCTCCTTCGCGTAGTTTCTTTCGAAAGATCTGCCGGGTGCTCGACTCTTCTTGGATTTGTTCGTCGACGATTGAGCTGCCGGCGGATCGAGCGGGACGAAGCAGAGCGTCGAGAATGCGATCTTCTGCAAGATCTTCTGCACGCATTTCAACTCGTTTGATTTCTTTCTCTCTGAAAAGCTTCATTGAGTTTTCGGCGAGATCTCGGATGATCGAATCGACGTCTCTACCGACATAACCGACCTCAGTGAACTTTGTCGCCTCAACTTTAACAAACGNAGCGTCAGCAAGCCTTGCGAGCCGGCGTGCGATTTCTGTTTTACCAACGCCCGTTGGGCCAATCATTAAAATATTTTTTGGCGAAACCTCATCTCGAAGATCTTCGTTTAACTGCATGCGACGCCAGCGATTACGCAGAGCAATTGCCACCGCACGCTTGGCTTCATCTTGTCCAATAATATGTTGATTTAGCTCATGTACGATTTCGCGAGGAGTCATATTGGCCATAGTGTTTTGCCCTTTACTTCAGTTCTTTGATGGTGCGTTGGTCATTAGTGAAGACACAAATGCTGGCGGCGATATCGAGACCTTTTTCAACGATATCTCGAGCGCTCAATTCTGTGTTATCGAGCAGCGCTTTTGCGCTTGCTTGCGCAAAGGGGCCTCCTGATCCAATTGCTATCAAGCTGTCCTCTGGCTCAATAACATCGCCATTGCCGGTAATAATGAGCGAGGCATCTTTGTCAGCGACTGCAAGCAGTGCTTCAAGTCTGCGTAATGCTCTATCCGTACGCCAATCTTTTGCAAGTTCTACGGCCGCTTTCACAAGATGACCTTGATGCTTCTCGAGCTTTGCTTCAAAGCGCTCAAACAGTGTGAATGCATCGGCAGTGCCTCCGGCAAAACCCGCAATGACTTTGCCGTTATACAGGGTTCGCACTTTTCGCGCGTTGCCTTTCATAATGGTGTTACCGAGAGAAACCTGGCCGTCGCCGCCAAGCGCGACTTCGCCTTCTCTTCGTACTGATAATATGGTGGTCATGTCTCTCTCCTAAGCTAAAACAGGCGCATCCTTGCGATATGGCCTCTAAGCCATGAATTTCAAGGTGGTAGTTTAAAAATAGGAGTAAAAAAGCAGCGCCGGAAGGCTTACTGCTTTTTGGATTTTTTGACCAGAGGTTGGATATTGATGGCGTAGAGCTTATCAAGCGCCGCGTTCATCTCACTTCTAGACTGAAAGGGGCCCGTTTCAACTCGATGCCAAGTGCTTCCTTTGTCGTTGGTTACCGTTCGGATTTTAGCTTTTAGGCCTTGGAAGGCGATGGTCGCTTTTTGTCGTTCGGCGTCAGTGCTTGAGCGAAAGGAGCCAGTCTGAACCATATAAAGGTACTCTTCTTCGGCGCCTTTTTCTTTAAATGTATAGGCATCCACGGTGTCTGTGTCTACCTCGCTGTTAGGAAGAAGGTCATAAAACTGGAAGCGTGCTTCGGGTTTTATGACGGCTTTTTCTTTTGATTCAGCCTCAGCTTTAGGCTTCGTGCTGTTAGGAGCGGGCTTGCTGATAGCTTGATTGGTCGCGCCATCATCTACCTGAGCTAGTTTATAGAGTGCGAACCCAAAGCCACCAAGAAGGGCTGCGATTAAAAAAAGATGTAAGCCCTTGCCTGATCCAGCGTTATCGACAGTTTTTGTTGCAGACGTTTTTTTCGCGGCAGAACCTGTCTTTGCGGAAGGTTTCTTTTTGCGCTTTGCAGCAGGCTTTTTAGTCGTGCTGGGTTTTGCGTAATCTCGAGTCATGATTACATGCTTTCTGGCGCGCTAACACCGAGTAGATTCAAACCATTCTTGATAACTTGCTGGACTGCGATGCAGAGAGTGACTCGCGCATCGCGCACGTTTTGATCATCGACCAGCACTTTATTGCTGTTGTAATAGGTGTGAAATTCGCTAGCTAGATCTCTTAAATAGTGTGTCATGGTATGCGGTTCCAGCTGCTCTGCTGAGTTGATCAATGTTGACGGATATTGTGTTAGGCGTTTGGCCAAGTCTACTTCTGCATCAACACTGTTGCGAGCTAGCTCTGCAAGGCCGTTTTCTCGATCCACACTGATACTTTCCTCTTCAAGTTTTCGCAGCATGCTAGCGATTCGAGCGTGCGCATACTGAATGTAGTAAACAGGATTGTCTTTACTTTGCGACTTTGCGAGCTCCAAGTCGAAGTCCATATGTTGCTCTGCCTTGCGCGTTACGTAGAAAAATCGGGCTGCGTCTTTTCCGACTTCATCACGCAGCTCGCGGAGAGTCACAAATGAGCCGCTTCGCGTTGACATCTGCACGCGCTCAGTGCCGCGGTAAAGGATGGCAAACTGAACAAGCTTGATATCGAGCTTGTCTGGGTCAAGATCCATCGCCTGCAGTGCGGCTTTAACCCTTGCAATGTAACCGTGGTGATCTGCGCCCCAAACATTAACGACGCGGTCATAGCCACGCTCAAATTTATTCAGATGGTAAGCAATATCAGAGGCGAAGTAGGTTGTTTCGCCATTGTCGCGTTTTACAACGCGATCTTTATCGTCACCAAAGGCTGTCGATTTAAACCAGATGGCACCGTTTTGTTCGTATAGAAAACCATTGGCATCTAGTCTCGCTAGCGCGTCGTCGATCTTATCTGCAAGAGATGCTTCGGAAAACCATTGCTGGTAATGCACACCAAATTCACCGAGATCGTCTCGAATATCATCTACAATGGAATCTCTGCCGGCATTAAATACGATGGAAAAGTCGTTACCGAGCAGAGCTCGAGCTCGTTCAATTACGGCATCGATGTAAAGCTCTTTATCGCCGCCCTCGTCTTCGTCTTTCGGCAAGTTGCCAAAAACCTCTTCAGCGGTTTTACTAAAACGTTCTCCGTGTTCGTCAGAAAGCGCTTTGGCGATGTCATAAATGTAAGCGCCTTTATAGCCGTTTACAGGGAATTTGAGGTCTTCGTTGAAGCTTTCGAGATATCGTAGCCAGACACTGGCGGCGAGAATATTCATCTGTCGACCAGCATCATTGACGTAGTATTCCCGCTCAACTTCATAGCCCGCGGCTTCCAAAAAGTCAGAGACGGTTGCACCATAGGCTGCGCCTCGCCCATGACCGACGTGAAGTGGGCCAGTTGGATTTGCCGAAACGAACTCAACCTGAACACGTTCTTTGCTTTTCGCTTGTGCGCGTCCGAAGCTTTCTTTTTGTTCGAATATATCGTTAAGAACGCTGAACTGCGTTGCGGTACTGACAAAGAAGTTTATGAAGCCGGGCCCTGCAATATCCATTTTCTCGACTTCAGCAGGCGCATGTTCTTCAATTTTCTTGCAAATACTCTCGGCCAGGTTGCGAGGCGCGCTGCCCGCTTGCTTTGCGAGCATGAGGGCGATGTTAGTCGCGAAATCGCCATGACTTTTATCTTTGGTGTTATCAACCATTACCCGGAAGTTGAGATCGGCAGGAAGCGTTTTTTCTGCTTGCAGTTCGTTAATTGCCGTTTCAATAAGTTTTGCGATGGCTTCTTTCATGATGCTCCGGGGGTAAGTGTTGCTGGCTGATATCTTTAGCGATACTCGGCTATAGCGATATTAGGGGCGCGTATTATCTATAATTTCAGGCTTGAGTAAAAGAATCTGCCCGCTTTTCGTTCATCTAAGTAATTAGTTGGTCTCGATCGGGTCTACGTCGATGCTAAGACGCAGATCGCGTTGCTTTAATTGGTGAATGAAATGCAGCGTGTAGTGCTGCGCGATAAAGCGTTGTTTGTTATTTTCAGCAAATACGTGTAAGTAGTAGCGATAGCGATTTTGCTTACGTGAAATGGCTGCGCTAAGCGGACCTGCGATGCAGATCCCGGCAAGCTCTTTGGTCGAGTTTAAGCAGCCTTTTAGCTGGGCAAGGGCTTGTTCGCATCGACCGGCATCAACCGATTCGGCCCTGATAGTCGCCAATTTGCTAAACGGAGGAAGAGCGCAAAGCTCGCGTTCGCGTAACTCGTTTTGCATAAAATTCGTATACTGATGTTGCTTCAGTAACTCAAATAACGGGTGCTCCGGTTGTCGAGTCTGAATGGTGACCTCTCCTTTCTTATCGCCTCGTCCGGCCCGACCTGCAACTTGCAGGAGTTGCTGAGCGCCTTTTTCCATTGCGCGAAAATCAGAACTAAAGAAAAGTCCATCTGCATCAACGACAACAACCAGCGTAACATCGGGGAAATCATGCCCTTTTACGATCATTTGCGTGCCGACGATCAAGCAGGGTTGGCCTTGATGAATGATGCTAGTTGCCTGTTCAAGATCGGCCTGATTCTTGATTTCATCTCTATCCAGGCGCACTAAATCGGTATTGGGGAAGTAATAATGCAGTATCTGCTCGATTCGCTCGGTTCCGGCTCCCACAGCATTTACGTTCGTCCCTTTACATTGCGGGCAGCTACCTACTATTGGGCTTTTATAGTCACAGTGGTGGCAATGAAGTCGGGCAGGTCTTTGGTGCACTGTTGCGCGTGCATCGCAGTTCGGACACTGATATATCCAACCACAATCAAAGCACATCAAACTCGGTGCTAAGCCGCGGCGATTATGGAAAACGATGACTTGATTGCCCTGGTCGATTTGCGTTTTTATTTTGGCAAGAGTGCGAGGGCTAAGAATATCTTTACTCGTTAAGGCTCGCATATCTTCTAACTTTATCGTCGGCATGGCGGCCTTTTTCGCTCTCTGGTTGAGTGTGAGCCAATCAAATCGTCCCTGCTGAGCATTGAGTAAACTGTCTGAAGACGGCGTGGCGCTACCAAGTACGATTGCGCAGTCCTCAAGTTGTGCACGCTTAACGGCTAGATCTCTTGCTGAGTATTTAAAGTTATCTGATTGTTTGTATGAGCTGTCATGCTCTTCGTCAACGATAATGAGTCCAAGCGCTTGCGTGGAAAGGAATATTGCAGAACGCGTTCCGATGAGGACTTTTGCTTGGCCTGTTTTGAGCATCTGGTAAGTGATGAACTTTTCTTTTTCTGTCATGCCTGAGTGGTAGACGGCGACAGGGATGCCTAGCTGGCTTTGAAAGCGCTTGAACGTTTGAGGGGTTAGATTGATCTCTGGAACCAGAACTAGGGCTTGCTTGTCGAGCAGTAAGCACTCTTTTACAGCGGCAATATATACTTCTGTTTTGCCGCTTCCTGTTACACCCTCTAGCAAATGTGGTGAAAAGCGCCCCAGCTTTGCCTTTATGCTAGTAAGGGTGGCGGCTTGCTCTTCATTTAACGTGTAATGATGCGCATCTTCGCTGATCTGCATTGCCTTGCTCGACAGATCGTTTTCTTCCCGCTCAATATAGTCTTGTTGCTCTAGTTTTCTAAGTAGATTGGTGCTGAACCCCATGATGCGAAGTGCATCGTCCCATAACCCTGAGGGAGAATGTTCCAAAGCGTCAAGAGCTGCAATTTGAAGGTGTGCATTGCTTCTGCCCTCAAATGCTTTGCGAGTTCGTCGCCACAAGCTCTTTGTGTAGGTTGGTGCTGCTTTGGGTTTGCGCAGTGCGCTTGGAAGGGCGTTGCTAAATACCTCCCCGATAGGGTGGCTATAGTAGTGTGCTGCCCAAGAGAGCAGGGTGAGCATTTCGCTGCTAAATACGGGCTGCTCTGTAAAGATCATGTCGATGGGTTTCAGTTTTGCATCATCTAGATCACACCTCGTTTTAAGCTCGAGAACAACGCCAACTAGTCTGCGGTTCCCAAAGGGAACGAGCGCGCGAGCGCCAGCGACTGCGTGCTCAGTTTGTACTTTGGTTACGATGTAATCAAAGCCTCCGATGAGAGGAACCGGTAAAGCGATATGCGCGTAAAGCTTGGAATCGTTTGGGGAGTTCATAATCTGGTAGTTTACGCTGAGCAGGTAAGCGGGTCATGTGAAAAACGAACAGTGGGCTGATT
>NZ_LWFT01000276.1:0-778 GCF_001635105.1 Oleiphilus sp. HI0079 | reverse complement strand
CCTTTAAAGGTAGTGTTGATCGCTACGCCGTCTAGACCAAGGTCGTTAGCCATTGCTACTGGGTTAGCGTAAGCCGCTCCACCAGCTGCAGCCGCTAGGCCTGCCGCATCAAAACCAGCAGTGTTACGTACTGCGAAGATTTGACGGTTAGACTGTGCGAAACCGAAAGAGAAGTTACCATCTAGATCAGTAACGTCACCACGTACGTTGTTGATTTTCAAATCAGTGATCTGAACACCAGCGATGTCTAGGTAAACATCAAGGTCAGTTACGTTAACGTAAGTGTTCCAGTTGATCTTAGAGTCTGCAGCGCCAATTGTTGGAGTAGCAGTACCAGAACCGAAACCGTTACCGTTGTTTTCGATATGAATATCGACTGGGCCAAGGTAACCGTTGATAGAAAGATCAGAGATCAATACTGTAGTGCCAGCGTCGCCATCTGGGTCGATACCGTTTGCAGTGTGACCAGTGAAGCTGTCGCCGATTGAATCGCCAGCAGCGAACGTTGAATCAGCAAGACCGATAGCGTCGATGCTGAAGTTAAAGTCGACAGACTTAAGACCAGAAGCAAGAACGCCTGCGTAAGTAAGATCACCTAGTGCAGAAGCAGAACCAGCGTTTGGACCAGCAGAATCAGTAGACATAAGAACAGCTAGACCGCCTGGAGCAGCTTTCTGCCATGCATCTTTAAACGATACGTGGATAAGTAGGTCACCGTCACCGTAACCTTGCTTACCAGCGATAGTTTGAACAGCAGCGTTAGCGTCTGTAACACCTT
>NZ_LWFT01000275.1:0-912 GCF_001635105.1 Oleiphilus sp. HI0079 | reverse complement strand
TTTATTTCGTTATTGTTGGTAAAGGCCAATACCTAGAAAAATTTCGAGAGCGTATAGATAAAGATGGATTATCAAACGTGATATTTACGGGCCCTGTTCAGAAGGACCAGGTCAGTAGTGCGCTAGCGCTGTTTGATGTTTGTTACTTGGGGTGGCTGGACGATGATATATATCGCTTTGGAGTATCCCCAAATAAAATCCCAGATTATTTTTACGCCGCAAAACCTGTGTTGCATTCCTATTCGGGCGCATCTGATCCTGTCGAGTTGGCTAGTGCCGGTATTACTGTAAGCGCAGAAAATGCAAAGTTAATTGCTGATGGAATCAAGACGCTACGTTCTATGAGTAAAGTCGAGTGCGAGCAGTTAGGAGTCAACGGGAGGCAGTTCGCTATCGATAATTACGAGTATAAAGCTCTATCGGGGCGTTTACTCGACTATATAGGAGGGCTGAGTGCCTAGTACAGACCACTATAATGTATTCATCATTGGCGCCCCTCGCTCGGGTACAAACATGCTGCGCGATGTCGTAACATCTTTTAATGGTGTCGAAACATGGCCTTGTGATGAAATAAACTACATTATTCGTCATGGGAATGTCAGACATCCGTCCGATGAGTTTTCAGAGCAGCAAGCGACCACGCTAGTTAAGTCCTACTTAAACACTACTTTTGACAAATATGCGAAAGAGTTTGGTGCAAACATTCTCGTTGAGAAAACCTGTGCGAACTCTCTTCGCGTGCCATTTCTTCATGCTGTTTTTCCTGACGCAAAATATATCTTTATTGTGCGTGATGGCGTCGATGCGACGGGGTCTGCCAAGTTGCGTTGGACGGCGAAGTTAGACTTGGCTTATATATTGGAGAAAGTACGTTTCGTTCCCAAAATTGATTTGCCTTACTATGGATTGCGT
>NZ_LWFT01000274.1:0-730 GCF_001635105.1 Oleiphilus sp. HI0079 | reverse complement strand
AATTCTCAAAAAAGCCAGGGGCTTGTGCGACTTTGGCAGAAAGTTCTTGTTCAAAATGTGCTGGATCGAAGTCAGAGATCTCGAGTGCGGTCATTGGTGCAAGAGACGCTTTTAGTTTTATGCTTGGTGCTTTGTTGCTGCTCTCTTGTTCCACATGCACTGAAGGTGCTGCGTCAGTATCTACGCTCGTAGTCATTGTCACCCTAATCATCGAATTTTGTTGTTATATGTGCTGTGCCGAACGCCTTGCCTGCCAAGGCTTTAAGAACATTCAAGGCTTCCTTTGATCAGAATCATATCATGAGCAATACACAGAATCTTGTATTTTCAAGCTGACTTTTTAGTAATGTAATGCTTCGCGGGATACCGCGATGAACGCTTATAAAATTTACTTATATAAGGGCCCTTCAAACGCCGGTATTTATGTGAGTACATTAAGAAAAGCGCATATTGCTGAATAAACCTATGCAGCATAAGGTGTGGTTCATATAATGTCGGTCATTTCTGAATCGCAACTCCAACCCTCTCTAAGGAACGCAGAGTCTTATGAGTCAAGACACTCCCAATCTCGAAGACGGTGTCGAGCAAATTTCACTTCGTGAATATACCGAAAAAGCCTATCTCGATTATTCAATGTACGTCATTCTAGATCGTGCTTTGCCGCATGTTGGTGACGGCCTTAAGCCCGTTCAGAGGCGTATTGTTTATGCGATGTCGGAGTTGGGGCTGA
>NZ_LWFT01000273.1:0-744 GCF_001635105.1 Oleiphilus sp. HI0079 | reverse complement strand
TAAATTCCATTGAGCGAGGAATAATTTGTTTTATTTAAGGCAGGGTGTATAGAGACTTATTGAGTTATCACAAGAAGGAAGGAAGAATTACAATTCCTCCAATGAGTGAAGTTGAGTTGATGTTAGTCCATCTTCGTGACAAGCAGATTCCCGTTGAGAGCAAAAATCAAAGTGTAGAGTATGGCTATTCGATTGCTTATAAATCAGCCGATTTAGACGGAGTGAAGAGCATCTACAAGACCGATAAGTACCGCGTCAGTGACTTGTAGTTCCCCAAAAGCCTGTAGCCACTAAATGACGCTTAAAGGCAAATAATAAAGCCTAGTCATACATGTCAATTATTCACTGGAGGTCAATGCAGTCGAAATTAGATTCTTGGCAAATTTAAGGTCTGCAATTGTCTATTTGTACGCATTGCTTAAAGCGAATTGAGAGAAATGTAAGATCAGATTTGGACTTCTATAGATATATGTTGTGCGCTGGTTCCAAAGTTCTGCTGTTTAGGTCTCGCGCCTAACTTCAGAAGCCCAGTTGTCGCGAAGCGCTGCTGGGTAGGTCTCAAGCGCACATCCCGAGTCACCTCACAAGTTCAAGACGCCCTGTTGTTCTGTATTTAATAATGATGGCTTTAAGTCTGCTCTTGGCTTCATCATCGCTCATGCTAAATACCATACCAGTTAAATCTTTTATTTCAGATTTAGTAAGATGTACTTTGTGTGCTCGAAGAAAAGCTTTAACTCGTTC
>NZ_LWFT01000272.1:0-718 GCF_001635105.1 Oleiphilus sp. HI0079 | reverse complement strand
CCCGTTGTAGTCTGCTTCGGGAGTGAAAGTGTAGGTACCGTCTCTATTGTCTGTGATCGTACCGTGATCTGCATTAAGGTTATGCACACTTAACTTTGCTGTTTCACCATGATCAACATCCGAAGCGTTAGCCAGCAGTTGTGCTTCAGTTAACGTGACTGCGGTATCTTCGGTTCCTGATGCTAATTTGGCGTCACCACTTACGATTGGTGCATCATTGGTTCCCGTAACCGTGATATTGATTCTGTGCGTCGTACCATCGGCGGACCTGACTTCATAAATCACATCTCGGGTTTCACCCTCTTTCAGTGCCTGAAGCGCAGGGTTTCCGTTGGCAACCCGATAATCCCAGTTTCCGTGACGATCAATATGCAACTCCCCTTGAAAAGGGTCGCTGATGACTTTTTCGTTTCGAACCATCGGGTTTGTTGCAATGAAATGGTCTTGCCCTGCATCCGGGTCAGTGACAGAGAGGGAGCCCATTACCTGGATCGACTGTGCCGAGTCATGCCCAACATTGCGGTCTTCGGTGATAGAGCCCGTATCTTGGCCGGTAATGACAGCCGCATCCGCTACCGCTGCCAAATCCAGCGAAGCACTCGCTGCCGTACTGCCACCATGAGCATCTTGTACTTCGTAAGAAAAATGCACCGCCCCGTTGTAGTCTGCTTCGGGAGTGAAAGTGTAGGTACCGTCTCTATTGTCTGTGATCGTACCG
>NZ_LWFT01000271.1:0-505 GCF_001635105.1 Oleiphilus sp. HI0079 | reverse complement strand
TTGAAGTCTTCACGGTCAATATAAATAGTCTCTGAAAACGGAATTTCTCTCTCGCCGAGCTCTGGCTTGTTCGGGTGATTCGCGGCCTTCAAGCTCAGTCCGGCGTCCGCCTCATGGATATTGATGACCGTAACTTTAAGAGGGTTCATCACACACATTGCACGCTGCGCATGATCATTCAAATCATCCCGAATGGCCTTCTCAAGCTGCGCAACATCAACATCACTGTTGTTTTTGCTACTCACGGGAATCATCTCACAGAACTGCTTAATCGAACGCGGCGTGAAACCACGACGACGCATTCCAGAGATCGTCGGCATTCTAGGATCGTCCCAGCCGGAAACATGTCCTTCGTCGACTAGCTGCTTGAGCTTACGCTTACTGGTAACGGTGTAGTTCAAATTCAAACGCCCCATCTCGTACTGACGAGGCTTGGATGGAACAGGCAGATTCTCCACTAACCAATCATAAAGCGGGCGATGCGCCTGAAACTCTAGTGTACAAA
>NZ_LWFT01000270.1:0-1472 GCF_001635105.1 Oleiphilus sp. HI0079 | reverse complement strand
CGTTTTCTCGGGCATTTCGGCAATGGCATGGCTGCTCGCCGTTGAAATATAAGCAGGCTCAATGAGCTCGATCGTAGTTAGCTTTAGAGATGCAGATTTGTATACGCAGGCCAAAAGATTTACTAGTCCATCGTTTCGGTTAACACCAAATAGCGGACCTTTTTCGCTAGTGAATCAACTGAGAGCCGTTTCTACAAAGCAGACATCATGAACGCCTCAAACACCGGCGCAGCGTAGCTGCGTCCAGGTGTTTTGACTTGTTAGCTTATTCAACCAGAACAAAGTTAGGCAGGATAGTTTCCGGCGTTTGCGCTACGAATTCTTTACTTGGCGAATATGCTCGAAAATAAACAAACCAGCCTTCACCGAGATTGGTCTGTACCCAGTTGGCTGCGGCAACACCTTCTGGCTTCTCCGGTGCAAAGTGGAACACATAATTCCCATCTTCATTCTTCTGAGTGCCTGCGATGTTTGAACCTACATCGGCACGCTTCATTTTGTTATTGATAATGGCGCGGTTTTCAATGTTATAAACCGTTACAGTCCAGAATGTTTCGGCATAGTTTACGTCTCCTCTAACAGTGAGGGTGTAGTGCTTTCCGCCATCAAGACCTTTCCCATTTTCATCGCGGTAATTGTCTAGATAAACCTGACCCCAACCTCCGTTTGCCATACCATGCATGGCAATATCATTGGTGACTGCCTCATAAAACCATGCTGCGCGACCATCCAGATCCATGCCGTAGGCTCGGTTCTGATCTGGAGTGGATGCAGTGGCAATTTCCCAGCGGTTATTTTCCGGACCATATTCTGATTGATCAAGGCGGCCGGTTTTACTGAAGTCGATATTTTTGGCCATGATTTCACCAACAACAATAGCTTCTTCGAGTAAGGCTTTCTGCCGCTCGCTAGGGTTGAACGGCTTATCTTTCTCAATACCTAAAGGTCGCAGCATGTCATGCATCATGCGATCACGTTCATGCACAGGTTCACTCTGGATAGCCTCATTCAATATACTCCAGAACGCCATGCCACGTGGCTGCTTACCATCTACTCCAAGCTCAGGACGGTTGATGCCCTTGTCACTGAGCGGTTTGCCATCAAGGCCAGTGATGGTCAGGTCATCTAGGTCTTGAGCTCGTTGCTTCGCAGATTTCGCCATCAAACGGACGCCGAAAAAGACATAGTTGCTATTAGATTCAACAACCTTTACACCTTCTGGAAGACTAGTAGGTGTTTCGGAACCCTCTGGGATAATGAGGTACTGACCGGGTTCGGTCATTTGTGACAAGCCAATCTGCCACACATTATGTACGGCTCCGCGCACTTCGTTGGTTGGAATGGTAATCATGGTAGGTTGCTTCGAGACGTCAAAGAAAGAAATGACATATGGCGTGCTGGTATTGTAGGTCAGGCCACCAAGTTTGGAATCATAACTTTCAAAGTAGTGAATCTGGCCGTCTTCTCCGCCC
>NZ_LWFT01000269.1:0-734 GCF_001635105.1 Oleiphilus sp. HI0079 | reverse complement strand
GTAAGAATCCGAAAGATTTGTTTGATGAGTTTGATGGTAAGAAGTTGGTAGACACTTCTGGTGATGTGAAGTACCACCAAGGTTTTTCTTCGAACGTGATGACCCCTGGCGGCGAGGCGCACCTTGCTCTTTCATTTAATCCATCTCATCTAGAGATTGTGTCTCCGGTGGTTGAAGGCTCGGTCCGAGCTCGACAAAATCGCCGAGAAGATGTGGTTGGTAATACCGTTTTACCGATTATCATGCACGGTGATGCTGCTTTTGCTGGTCAGGGCGTTGTAATGGAGACATTTCAAATGTCTCAAACACGCGGCTACAGGACAGGTGGCTCGGTGCACATTGTGATCAATAACCAAGTTGGTTTCACCACCAATAAGCAAATCGATGCACGCTCGACAGAGTACTGTACTGATGTTGCAAAAATGATCCATGCTCCTATATTGCACGTCAATGGTGATGACCCCGAGGCTGTGCTGTTTGCAACTCAGGTCGCACTTGACTACCGAAATGAGTTTAAGAGTGATGTGGTCATAGATCTCGTTTGTTATCGTCGTCGTGGTCATAACGAAGCGGATGAGCCTTCAGGAACTCAGCCTTTGATGTACGAGATCATTAAGGCTTTGCCGACCACTCGGACGATTTATTCAGATAAGTTGATTCAGGAAGGGTTTGTTACCGCAGAGCAGAGCAAGAAGCTCGAGGATGATTATCGAGCTGCTCTGGATTAATGGTGA
>NZ_LWFT01000268.1:0-5552 GCF_001635105.1 Oleiphilus sp. HI0079 | reverse complement strand
ACGGTAGATCACTGATTCTTGCACAAAGGTACATCCTTATCCGTCCAAGCGTTATATCTTGACTATAGGACATAAAAAAACCCCAGCAGGNTGTCTGCTGGGGTTTCTGATTAAAGCCTGACGATGACCTACTCTCACATGGGACCTCCCACACTACCATCGGCGATGAACCGTTTCACTTCTGAGTTCGGGATGGGATCAGGTGGTTCCAGTTCTCTATGGTCGTCAGGCAAAACTCTGGTTGAAGACCATCACTGATCACCAACACTTAATTCTGCTGTTGTCTTTAACATTGGAAGCGATAGTAGCGCTTGGATGATGTTCGACTCACATCATTTCGTTATCCGTCTTTCGTTCGATCTGGACTTTACACCAGAGACTTCTCTCGAAGCGTCTTTGGCGTTATATAGTCAAGCCTCACGGGCAATTAGTACTGGTTAGCTCAACGCCTCACAACGCTTACACACCCAGCCTATCAACCTCATAGTCTTTAAGGGCCCTTTAGGATTCTCAAGGAATCAGGGAAAACTTATCTTGAAGGGGGCTTCCCGCTTAGATGCCTTCAGCGGTTATCCTGTCCGAACATAGCTACCGGGCAATGCCATTGGCATGACAACCCGAACACCAGAGGTTCGTCCACTCCGGTCCTCTCGTACTAGGAGCAGCTCTTCTCAATTTTCCAACGTCCACGGCAGATAGGGACCGAACTGTCTCACGACGTTCTAAACCCAGCTCGCGTACCACTTTAAATGGCGAACAGCCATACCCTTGGGACCGGCTTCAGCCCCAGGATGTGATGAGCCGACATCGAGGTGCCAAACACCGCCGTCGATGTGAACTCTTGGGCGGTATCAGCCTGTTATCCCCGGAGTACCTTTTATCCGTTGAGCGATGGCCCTTCCATACAGAACCACCGGATCACTATGACCTACTTTCGTACCTGCTCGACGTGTCTGTCTCGCAGTTAAGCGGGCTTATGCCATTACACTAACCGCATGATGTCCGACCATGCTTAGCCCACCTTCGTGCTCCTCCGTTACTCTTTGGGAGGAGACCGCCCCAGTCAAACTACCCACCACACAGTGTCCTCGATCCAGATAATGGACCTGAGTTAGAACCTCAAACATACCAGGGTGGTATTTCAAGGATGGCTCCACACACACTGGCGTGCATGTTTCAAAGCCTCCCACCTATCCTACACAAGTAGGCTCAAAGTTCACTGTGAAGCTGTAGTAAAGGTTCACGGGGTCTTTCCGTCTAGCCGCGGATACGCTGCATCTTAACAGCGATTTCAATTTCACTGAGTCTCGGGTGGAGACAGCTTAGCCATCGTTACACCATTCGTGCAGGTCGGAACTTACCCGACAAGGAATTTCGCTACCTTAGGACCGTTATAGTTACGGCCGCCGTTTACCGGGGCTTCGATCAAGAGCTTCGCATACGCTAACCCCATCAATTAACCTTCCGGCACCGGGCAGGTGTCACACCCTATACGTCCTCTTTCGAGTTTGCAGAGTGCTGTGTTTTTAATAAACAGTCGCAGCTAACTGGTATCTTCGACTGCCGCTAGCTTAGGGAGCAAGTCCCATCACCGGCAGCAGCGTACCTTCTCCCGAAGTTACGGTACCATTTTGCCTAGTTCCTTCACCCGAGTTCTCTCAAGCGCCTTGGTATTCTCTACCTGACCACCTGTGTCGGTTTGGGGTACGGTTTCTTTATATCTGAAGCTTAGAAGTTTTTCCTGGAAGCAGAGCATCAACCACTTCAATCCCGTAGGATCTCGTCATCAGTTCTCAGCCTTAGGGGACCGGATTTGCCTAATCCCCCAGCCTACAACCTTAAACATGGACAACCATCGCCATGCTGGCCTAGCTTTCTCCGTCTCTCCATCGCAATATAAAGAAGTACAGGAATATTAACCTGTTTCCCATCGACTACGCTTCTCAGCCTCGCCTTAGGGGCCGACTCACCCTGCGCCGATTAGCGTTGCGCAGGAACCCTTGGTCTTCCGGCGGGGAAGTTTTTCACTCCCCTTATCGTTACTCATGTCAGCATTCGCACTTCTGATACCTCCAGCAAACCTCTCGATTCACCTTCAACGGCTTACAGAACGCTCCTCTACCATATAGATAAATCTATATCCGCAGCTTCGGTTCATAGTTTGAGCCCCGTTAAATCTTCCGCGCAGGCCGACTCGACTAGTGAGCTATTACGCTTTCTTTAAAGGATGGCTGCTTCTAAGCCAACCTCCTAGCTGTCTAAGCCTTCCCACATCGTTTCCCACTTAACTATGAATTTGGGACCTTAGCTGGCGGTCTGGGTTGTTGCCCTCTCCACAACGGACGTTAGCACCCGCAGTGTGTCTCCCGTGCTCGCACTCATAGGTATTCGGAGTTTGCATGGGGTTGGTAAGTCGGGATGACCCCCTAGCCCAAACAGTGCTCTACCCCCTATGGTGATACACGAGGCGCTACCTAAATAGCTTTCGAGGAGAACCAGCTATCTCCGAGTTTGATTAGCCTTTCACTCCTATCCACAAGTCATCCCCTGGCTTTTCAACGACAGTGGGTTCGGTCCTCCAGTCAGTGTTACCTAACCTTCAACCTGCTCATGGATAGATCACTCGGTTTCGGGTCTAATCCTAGCAACTATGCGCCCTATTAAGACTCGGTTTCCCTACGGCTCCCCTATACGGTTAACCTTGCTACTAAAATTAAGTCGCTGACCCATTATACAAAAGGTACGCAGTCACAGAACAAGTCTGCTCCCACTGCTTGTACGCATACGGTTTCAGGATCTATTTCACTCCCCTCACAGGGGTTCTTTTCGCCTTTCCCTCACGGTACTGGTTCACTATCGGTCAGTCAGGAGTATTTAGCCTTGGAGGATGGTCCCCCCATCTTCAGACAAGATAACACGTGTCCCGTCCTACTTAATATGTGATCGCTGTGTCTTCGTGTACGGGGCTATCACCCTCTATTGCTGCACTTTCCAGAGCATTCCACTAACACAACAACCATCGGCTACTCCCCGTTCGCTCGCCGCTACTAGGGGAATCTCGGTTGATTTCTTTTCCTCCGGGTACTTAGATGTTTCAGTTCTCCGGGTTCGCTTCCTACACCTATGTATTCAGTGCAGGATATCCGCCTTATGACGGATGGGTTTCCCCATTCGGAAATCGTTGGGTCAAAGCTCGTTTACCAGCTTACCAACGCTTATCGCAGGTTTCTACGTCCTTCATCGCCTCTGACTGCCAAGGCATCCACCGTATGCGCTTAGTCGCTTGACTATATAACCCAAAGAGTCCTCCAGGACGACCTTTTACCATCCTAGTCTCGAGTCATATAACGACCAAATCGTAACGTTTTCGCCGGATAACGCTTGATATGAATCTCATTTCTTACATTATCCATACTACATACACCATCGCTGATAGTGATGGGCACATAGTATTTAGCATTGCACCATCAATAGTCATCACAACTACTAACAATGCCTTTCTACTATCACATTCCAAATTGTTAAAGAGCTTTCTGATCTCTGATCAGAACTAAAACAACTCAACAAAAGCCAACGCCTTTATCGAATAATTTTAGTTATGAGCAGAAGAAATTGGTGGAGCTAAGCAGGATCGAACTGCTGACCTCCTGCGTGCAAGGCAGGCGCTCTCCCAGCTGAGCTATAGCCCCAATTTACAGCGGTTTTTGCAAACCTTAATAAGGTATATTTTCTATTAGGCGAGGAACGTCTTGCGTCGCGTACTAACAGTACGTGAGCAATGCGTTAACGAAGCATAATGGAAAATTGGTAGGCCTGGGCAGACTTGAACTGCCGACCTCACCCTTATCAGGGGTGCGCTCTAACCACCTGAGCTACAGGCCTTCTAGGGCCTATGCCCTTTCGCTCTCTAAATACCAACCAAGCAATTCGTGTGAACTCTGACCAAAATGAGTCCGTTTCGTTTAAGGAGGTGATCCAGCCCCAGGTTCCCCTAGGGCTACCTTGTTACGACTTCACCCCAGTCATGAACCACACCGTGGTAATCGTCCTCCCGAAGGTTAGACTAACTACTTCTGGTGCAATCCACTCCCATGGTGTGACGGGCGGTGTGTACAAGGCCCGGGAACGTATTCACCGTGACATTCTGATTCACGATTACTAGCGATTCCGACTTCATGGAGTCGAGTTGCAGACTCCAATCCGGACTACGACAAGTTTTCTGGGATTAGCTCCACCTCGCGGCTTAGCGTCCCTTTGTACTTGCCATTGTAGCACGTGTGTAGCCCTGGTCGTAAGGGCCATGATGACTTGACGTCGTC
The DNA here is from genome assembly GCF_001635105.1 of Oleiphilus sp. HI0079. NCBI lineage: Bacteria > Pseudomonadati > Pseudomonadota > Gammaproteobacteria > Oceanospirillales > Oleiphilaceae > Oleiphilus > Oleiphilus sp. HI0079. Next base: position 1,233 of record NZ_LWFT01000268.1, on the reverse strand, counting down.
CCCACCTTCCTCCGGTTTGTCACCGGCAGTCTCCTTAGAGTTCCCACCCGAAGTGCTGGCAAATAAGGATAAGGGTTGCGCTCGTTACGGGACTTAACCCAACATTTCACAACACGAGCTGACGACAGCCATGCAGCACCTGTCACTGCGTTCCCGAAGGCACCAATCTATCTCTAGAAAGTTCGCAGGATGTCAAGACCAGGTAAGGTTCTTCGCGTTGCATCGAATTAAACCACATGCTCCACCGCTTGTGCGGGCCCCCGTCAATTCATTTGAGTTTTAACCTTGCGGCCGTACTCCCCAGGCGGTCTACTTAGTGCGTTAGCTGCGCCACTAAGAAATCAAGTTTCCCAACGGCTAGTAGACATCGTTTACGGCGTGGACTACCAGGGTATCTAATCCTGTTTGCTCCCCACGCTTTCGCACCTCAGCGTCAGTATCAGTCCAGGTGGCCGCCTTCGCCACTGATGTTCCTTCCAATCTCTACGCATTTCACCGCTACACTGGAAATTCCACCACCCTCTACTGTACTCTAGCGAGTCAGTTCCAAATGCAGTTCCCAGGTTGAGCCCGGGGCTTTCACATCTGGCTTAACAAGCCGCCTACGCGCGCTTTACGCCCAGTAATTCCGATTAACGCTTGCACCCTCAGTATTACCGCGGCTGCTGGCACTGAGTTAGCCGGTGCTTCTTCTGTTGCTAACGTCAAGGCTAGCCGGTATTAACGACTAACTTTTCCTCACAACTGAAAGTGCTTTACAACCCGAAAGCCTTCTTCACACACGCGGCATGGCTGCATCAGGCTTGCGCCCATTGTGCAATATTCCCCACTGCTGCCTCCCGTAGGAGTCTGGGCCGTGTCTCAGTCCCAGTGTGGCTGATCATCCTCTCAGACCAGCTAGAGATCGTCGCCTTGGTGAGCCATTACCTCACCAACTAGCTAATCTCACGCAGGCCCATCCAATAGCGAGAGCCGAAGCCCCCTTTCCTCCGTAGAGCGTATGCGGTATTAATCCGGTTTTCACCGGGCTATCCCCCACTACTGGGCAGGTTCCTACGCGTTACTCACCCGTCCGCCGCTCGTCAGCATCTAGCAAGCTAGATCTGTTACCGCTCGACTTGCATGTGTTAAGCCTGCCGCCAGCGTTCAATCTGAGCCATGATCAAACTCTTCAGTTTAATCTCTCAAGTGATTCCAAAAGGAATCTAAATTTTGCTCAAGTAAAACTACTGT
>NZ_LWFT01000267.1:0-675 GCF_001635105.1 Oleiphilus sp. HI0079 | reverse complement strand
GTTACAGGTCCGCACGAAGAAGCGAAAGAAGCTAACTAGACCACGTGTGGTAAACAGCCCTGCTACAGCACCGAATCAAAGTTGGTCGATGGATTTTGTTTCGGACCAATTAGCGAGCCATAGACGATTTCGTATTTTGAATGTTGTAGATGATTACTCTCGAGAAATTGTAGGCCAGCTCGCTGAATACTCGATATCTGGGGCTCGTGTTGCTCGCTTTTTGAATGATCTCATTGAGCTGAGAGGAAAGCCGGAAAGCATTACGTGTGACAACGGCACCGAATATACCAGCAAAGCTATGTTCTTCTGGAGCCAGGAGAGTGGCGTGAAGCTGAACTTCATTCAGCCTGGGAAACCGACGCAGAATGCTTTTGTTGAAAGCTTCAATGGGAAGTTTAGAGACGCTTGCTTGAACCAACATTGGTTCCGAACGTTACAAGAAGCACGATATGAAATTGATCTGTGGCAGCAGCACTACAATCATGAACGGCCACATAGCTCGCTTAATTATTTAACACCGGTAGCCTTCGCGAAGAAGGTTGCATAATATGGAATTTCTCATTGATGGAGTGGTACTAATCAAGGGGAAAGGTCAAGCTTNTGCAAATTTAGATGCAGCCTTGCAGCTGAAAGGAGTTTTCTCATCAGAGGTTTATCTAATTTGAGGTAGCTTCC
>NZ_LWFT01000266.1:0-9838 GCF_001635105.1 Oleiphilus sp. HI0079 | reverse complement strand
TTGATGACATTCAAGCGAAAACACTCCGTCTCATTGGGAATCCAGACGAGCGCTATCGAGAAGATCCTGTCAGAATGCTCCGTGCAGTCCGCTTTGCAGAGAAACTTGATTTTGAGATAGAAGATCTTGCGGAACAAAAAATCTCAGAACTTTCGCACCTTATGTCTCACGTAGCGCCCGCACGCCTCTTTGATGAGATTATCAAGCTTTTTGTTTCAGGCTATGGCCTCCAAATATTCGAAAGACTCGTCGAAAGCGGTCTATTTAAAGCGATGTTTCCTGTGGTTGAACACGCCGTTAATCAAAACCCAGAGGGGTATTACCTTGCCTTCATCAAAGCCGCATTAACAAATACAGACAAACGCATTGCGCAAGATAAACCGATTACACCTGCCTTTTTGTACGCATCACTTCTCTGGCCGGAAGTACATCGTTTGTGGCAACAAAAAATGTCTGAAGGCTTATCGGAATTTCCTGCGCTTCAGCAAGCATCGCATGAAACAATCGACATTCAACTTAGCAGCGTCATGATCCCAAAACGTTTTATTCTCATGATGCGCGAGATATGGGAAATGCAAATTCGACTTGTTAAAAACAATCATCGCCGTGCAGCGCAATTAGTGACGCATCCGCGCTTCCGTGCAGGATATGACTTTCTCTTGTTAAGAGAAAAAGCCGGCGAAATTGAACCCGGCCTTGGAGATTGGTGGACAACGTATCAGGCCGAAAACCCTATGCCCGCACCGAACCGAAATCGCGCGCCAGGCAACAAGCGTCCCTCTGCTCGACGTAGACCAAGTCATAAGCGAAATACAAAACACCCTTAGCATGAAAGCGCTCCTCTCACTGGGAAGTAATCTTGAAAACCCTGTTAGCCAAGTCAACAAGGCAATCGATGCGATCGCTCATCAGGATGCTATCTCGCTGATAGCAAAAGCCTCGCTATACAGTAGTTCGCCTCGAGGCCCTCAAGACCAGGATGACTATGTAAACTCTGCTGTACTGATCGACACAGCGCTTTCGCCAGAGCACCTGCTTAACGTAGTACAAAGAATTGAAAAAGACTTTGGACGCATCAAGACGAGAGTTTGGGGTGAACGCGTTATCGATATTGATATCGTCTTTTATGGCACTGAAACCCTACGATTGACAGAGCCTGACCTACAAATTCCGCATAAAGAAGCCTTGATAAGAGATTTTGTATTAGTACCATGTATTGAGATTGCACCCAATTGGAAACTGCCTGACGGCTCAGGACTGCAGCAACATCTTGAACACTGTGTAACCCACAAACTGTCAAAGATTGATAGAAATTTGGCTTGTTCTTGAGCCAACATATAGCTAGTCTTTGCAAGCATTAACCCAACTGGAAATAGGGCGTATGACCGTCACCACCTTATCTTTGAAAAAACTTAAGGAAGAAGGCAAAAAGTTTTCTTGTTTGACCAGCTACGATGCATGCTTTGCTGCCTTGTCTAATGAGGCAGGCATTGACGTATTGTTGATTGGTGACTCGCTTGGCATGGTGCTTCAAGGGCATGACAGCACTCTGCCTGTCACCATGGAAGATATGATCTACCATACGCGCTGCGTTAAAAGTGGTAATGCTCGCAGTTTAATAATGGCAGACCTTCCCTTCAACGCGAACAACAGCGTCGAGCAAACCGTTCTGAATGCAGGCCGACTAATGCAAGCGGGTGCGCACCTTATAAAGATAGAGGGCAGCGCTTGGCTAAAGGAATCCATCGAGGAGCTCAGTTTTCGCGGTATTCCCGTTTGTGCGCATCTTGGCCTGACACCACAATCCGTCAACAAGTTGGGCGGTTATCGTGTTCAAGGTAAACAACAGGATGCAGCGGATAAGATGGTTGAGGCGGTCGTAGAGCTCGAGCAGGCCGGCGCAGATATGATATTGCTAGAATGCGTTCCTACGGATCTAGCCCAGAGGGTCACCAATGCGGTTAGTGTCCCCGTCATTGGTATAGGTGCTGGCAACGTGACAGATGGGCAAGTTTTGGTGGTTCACGATATGCTTGGTATGACTCCGGGCAAGCTACCTCGCTTTGTCAAAAACTTTATGGAAGAGGCAGATACAGTTCAGGAAGCGTTGAAAGCGTACGACCAAGCTGTAAAAGACGGCTCATTCCCCTCTACTGAACACAGCTTCTAACCGATTAATATGCAGGTCGTCCATACTCTAAAAGAATTACGACTCTTGTTGCGCCAAGCGCGCAGTAAGGGCAAAAGAGTCAGCCTCGTTCCAACAATGGGCAACCTGCATGAAGGCCATTTAAGATTGGTCGACCGTGCATTGGAAAGTAATGCTTACGTCGTCGCTACCATCTTTGTAAACCCGCTCCAATTCGGTGAGAACGAAGACTTCGACGCTTACCCCCGCACCCTTGAAAGAGATAGCAAACTGCTCGAACAACGCGGTTGTAACTTACTATTCGCCCCCAATGTTTCAGAGGTTTACCCTGACGGTCTGAAAGCCGAATCAACCGTGCATGTACCAGATTTAACAAAACACCATTGCGGTGCTAGCCGAGAAAAACACTTTGACGGCGTCGCTACGATCGTTTCGAAACTGTTCAACATGGTACAACCGGACGAAGCCGTGTTTGGCGAAAAAGACTTTCAGCAAATGATGGTTATTCGAAAACTGGTCAAAGATCTGTGCTTCCCAATCGAAATTATTAGTGTCGAAACGTGTCGGGAAGAAGATGGTCTAGCAAAAAGTTCACGCAACGGCTATCTCGATATCGAACAGCGCAAGCTCGCAAAATACCTCTACCTTGTCTTGCAAGAAACCAAGACAAATCTCATTGAAGGAAATGGTGACTTCACGTCAGCTCGCCAACAAGCGATTACCTCGCTCACTGAGTACGGCTTTAAATTGGACTATTTCAATATCGCATCTGTTTCGACCTTGCTGCCGGCAAAAGATGGAGATGTAGATATAGTGATACTCGCTGCTGCCTACATGGGGGCAACGAGACTGATAGATAATATTAGAGTATCGTTGTAACACGCCTTGCTGCAACGGCTCAGGAAACAAGGATTAGAATGAGACTGGATGCAAACCCCGCCTATTTGGCCTTAAAGAAAATCGCCTGCCATGCCAAACACGAGCGGATGCTCGACTATTTTAATCAGGACGACCGGCGTGTTGCGCATTTCAGCATTCAAGCACCGCACGTCTATGGCGACTATTCAAAAAACCTGATTTCTAGCACGACAAAAAGCCTTCTGATCGAGCTAGCTCAAAATGCAGATATCAAAAATAAGATTACAGATTTATTCTCAGGAAAAGAGCTCAACAAAAGTGAGGGGCGCCCTGCTCTGCATACTGCTCTTCGCGCACTGACAAAGCCTTTACTCCGAGCAAAGGACTCAAGCATTCATAGTGAAGTTACGGATGCATTAACCGCAATGAAGCGCACGATTGAGAAATTGCATTCAGGAGCATGGCTCGGTTCGAGCGGAAAACCCGTTACGCAGCTCGTCAGTATCGGTATTGGTGGCTCGTATCTTGGTCCCAAAACGGTCATAGAAGGGCTACGTCATTTCCACAAAGATGGCGTTGAAACCTATTTCATATCAAACATCGATGGCAGCGATGCTTCCAATGTCTTGGCTAAGTTAGACCCCGAGCGCTGCCTGTTTCTGGTTCAATCCAAGTCATTTACGACTCTTGAGACGCTCGAAAATGCGCGCGCCTGTATTTCATGGTTGAAGCAGAAGCTTGGTGACGACTGTGATATTAGTAAACATCTTGCTGCGGTATCGAGCAACACGCCCAAAGCGGTCGAGTTCGGCGTTGCCGAGGAGCATATCTTCCCGATGTGGGACTGGGTTGGAGGCCGCTATTCACTGTGGTCGGCAATCGGATTTCCGATTGCATTCCAACTCGGTTTTGACAACTTCATCGCCTTACTTGCAGGTGCTGAAGACATGGATGAGCACTTTTATTCAGCGGATATTGCTGACAACCTGCCACTAATGCTTGCCTTGGTTGGCATTTGGAACCGCTCGTTTATCGGTCATGCCTCAATTGCGGTCATTCCGTATGATCATCAACTTCGTTTTCTTCCCGAGCATCTCCAGCAACTTGATATGGAAAGCAACGGTAAAACCACAGATTACGATGGAAACCAGATTAGCTATGCGAGTGGCCCACTGCTATTTGGTGGGGCAGGAACAAACGGTCAACATGCGTATCACCAACTGTTTCATCAAGGTCGTGGAGCGGTCCCCATTGATTTTATTATTGCCAAACAAAGTCCGTATCCGGTTCGCGATAATCACGCACACTTGCTTGGCAACTGTTTGGCACAAAGCCAAGCATTGATGGTTGGAAAATCAAAGCAGGATGCTTTTAAGGAGCTCGTTGAACTCGGTATGTCAGAACAAGATGCCCACGCCATTGCGCCTCATAAGGCAATCAAGGGTAACAAACCAAATAACATTCTGATGGTAGATAAATTCACGCCGCATTCGGTAGGCGCATTGATCGCTCTGTACGAGCACAAAGTGTTTGCCCAAGGGCAAATTTGGGGCATCAACTCGTTTGATCAATGGGGTGTTGAGCTTGGTAAAGTGCTCGAGAAAGAGCTCTTCCCCTTGTTAAAAGGAAATTCAGATGCAGGGTTCAACAAGTTGGATCCCTCCACGGCATCCTTAATAAAGAAACTTCGTTCTTAGCCGTACCCTGCCCACAAGCGAGCGAGGTGGGGACTCTCGATGACGGCTTATACTGTCGTTATCGAATTTGTTAATCTATAAAAACACAGTCCAGCACATAACAAGAATCACGAAGCTTTCGGCATCATTAAGTCGAGCCAAACTAACAACAACGACAACAACGACAACAATTGGGGTAAAAAGACAATGCATCTATTTGGTTTCAAACAATCCGACCCAAAAAATCAAACTACCTTATTATCCTTCCGCGACACCATTCGTAATGCTTTACTGGTATTCGCTTCGTCACTGACTTTTACGCTTCCAGCCTCGGCTGAAGATAGCGAAGTACAAGACATGTCTGATCCTCTCGCGGTGTATACGCAGGTCGGAGCTGGCGCAACAAACTACGGGATAAACTTTAAAGTCGGCCAAGCCTACGATACGGGCAATCCCAAGACCATCGCAATGAACGTGCTTGAGTTTGAAGGGGTGTTGGGTGAAGCGTTAGGTTGGTCTGGCGGCTCTCAGCGTGATAACCGGCTAGATGGAATTCGATTTAGAAATTTCGGAGTTAATCTCGAAAATGGTCGCGGTGCGCAGGTTGACGTTAAATACAACCTAGATTCAACGCCTCTAGCTGAAGAAAGCGGTAATGTTTCTTACTCCCTGATTCAAGCTCTTCCAAAAATGGGTGCCGTCAGCTTATATCCATTATTAGGCGCTGGTATCGACTTTGGAAACAATGTTCTCGACATAGATGACTCTTCCGGTTCTCCGGAAGTTGACGAAGGCTATTCCATTCAAGGCACGTTCGGCTTAATCGGAATGTATGGAAAACTCGCAATTTCCGACAAAATTTGGCTGAACTACAACCCCTTCTATTTTAGTACTCTCAGCGGTTCGAAACTTTATAAGGACAACGCTTACGGTATCGACGAAGGCAGTATACTCACCCATGAGTTTGTCGCTAGTTATCAATTTACGCCCCGATTCAACACGCGCTATTTTGCCAATTGGAACGAGAATACAGATTTCTCAAACGGTGGGCATCGAATAGAGGCAAATTATCAGCTGTAAATTGTTTGATTTAGAAAGAAACGTTTTGTCAGTTAACGCAAGCGACTAAAAGTCGAACTCGATGCGGGCAATCAATTGATTAGAAGGAAGCTGCGCTTTCAATTGCGCGTACGTTTTCCCGGTCTTTGGCTCTTGCCGGTCACCAAGAAGGTCGGCCATAGGAAGCAAGACGAAAGCGTTATAGAACAATTCTGGCCTAGGTAGGATAACGCCCTCCAGTTCTCCGACAAAATCATCGTAAGTGACGACATCAATGTCGAGACTTCTTGATGAAAACTTAGGGCCACCACGTACACGCCCATGTTGATCTTCAATGTCCTTCAAGATCGCATTCACTTCTGTGATGGAAAACGGGGTCTCAACACGCACAACGAAATTATAAAATGGGTCCCCATCAAATCCGACCGCCTCACTTTCGTAAACCGGTGAGAGCGTCAACTGTCCAAAAGCTTCCCGCAAACCAAATACAGCGGATCTGCTGTTTTGTTCACGATTAATATTGCTACCGACGCTTAAGAAGACTTCCACTCGTTAAACCCTTGAACGCTGAATCACAATACCGACACTTTTCGCTTCAGGTACCGCGCCAGGTTTCGCCAGTTTTAACTCAATCTGATCTACAGGAAAAGCGCTAAAGATGTGCGCTGTGATTTCATCGGCAAGATGTTCAAGTAAATCATGATGCTTACTCGTGACAATCGCTATAATGGCATTCGCCACTTCTGCATAGCTGACAGTGTCGTTGATGCTATTTGTTTGGCCTGCCTTTGCAAGTGAATAAGGCATTTGGCAGTCGATAATCAGATCCTGCTTAACGCGCTTTTCCCAGTCAAAAATACCAATCGAGGCAGAGACACTTAAACCTTCTATAAAGATAATATCGTGCATCTTAAGCTAGCCCTTACCCAAGGAAGGCAATTGATCCATTGGCCAACGCGGTCGAACGGCAACCTCACCACTGCTTCGCTGTCCTGCAAGCAGACGCTGAGCACCTGCATAGGCAATCATGGCGCCATTATCAGTACAGTACTTCTGACGGGCGTAGAAAACCTCAGAACCGGTTTTTTCTTCCATTTTCTTAAGTGTCTGACGGAGATTAACATTTGCGCTTACGCCACCAGCAATAACGAGTCGCTTGAATCCCGTTTCTTTGAGGGCCCTTCGGCATTTGATCATTAAGGTGTCGACTACGGCATCTTCAAAAGCCAGTGCAATTCGTGCTTTCTCGTCATCGTCAAAACGATCTTCGTCACGTGCTTTATTAACCGTGTTTAGAGTGAATGTTTTCAAACCACTAAAACTAAATTCTAAGCCTGGACGATCGGTCATCGGCCTTGGAAAACGATACCTTGTTCCATCAAGCTCTGATCGCGCATACTCGGCTAAACGAGCAATGTGCGGGCCCCCAGGATAATCCAAGCCAAGCATTTTTGCCGCTTTGTCGAAGGCTTCACCGGCCGCATCGTCCAGAGACTCCCCAAGTATTTCATACTCTCCAATGCCCTTGACCGAAACCAGTTGCGAGTGCCCACCCGAAACAAGCAAACCAACAAAAGGAAATTCCGGTGGGGAATCCTCAAGCATTGGCGCCAAAAGATGCCCTTCCATATGATGAACGCCAACGCTCGGTATGGCTAAAGAGAAAGCCAGTGCTTCGGCAATACTTGAGCCTACCAATAAAGCGCCAATTAAACCTGGCCCGGCAGTATAAGCGATTGCATCGATATCTTTTTTTGTGAGGTTTGCATCACGCAACACTTGCTCAATGAGGGGCAACGTTTTCCGAATGTGATCGCGCGAGGCGAGTTCAGGAACTACGCCGCCATAATCTACATGAAGATCTATCTGCGAGAACAAGGCATCCGCGAGTAAGCCACGATCGGTATCATAGAGGGCGATACCTGTCTCATCACAGGATGTTTCAATACCAAGAACGAGCATCTTATATTGGACTCAAAATTAAAGAGGCAAGGCTATCAGAAATTTAGCGCAAATCCGATTTTCTTTAGATAATAACGTTCATGTTCCAGGTTGGCCGCCGTGAGAGGATGGGACTCAATCCAGCCCTCCTCAAATGAAACCTCAAGCGACATTTTTCCCGCCCTAAGAGTAATGGGCACGGGAGAGTACTCACGATCTGCTGCAAGAAGTATCGATAGCCTTAAAAGCACCATTAGATACTGTAAAGACACAAAATCGTGCTTCGCTAGATCGGGCAGATCGGCTGTTGGGATTTTACGTCGATGAGAGCGGACGAGTAGCGCTAACTGCGACTGTACCACATTCGAGAAACCCGAAAGATCAGAGTTCTGAATAAGATATGCACCATGCTTTTGATATTGACTATGTGCAATCGCCAAGCCTACCTCAAAGACTTGAGCCGCCCACGTCAGCAAGTTTTTCCATTTCGGATAGTGGATTTTCCAATCGTCACATACTTGCGCATACAGCTGCTTCGATAAACATGCGACATATGCGCTATGCTCGAGATCTACGCCATAGCGCTGCTGAAGTGCAGAGATGCTTCGGTCTCTTACGTCTTCATGAGAAATCCGTCCAACGATGTCGTAGAGCAAACCTTCTCTTAACGCGCCGTCTGAAAACTCCATGCTTTCAATATCCAAGGCTCGAAACGCTCCTAACATAATCGATAGACCTGCAGGAAAGATACTCCAGCGTTCTTTTTTGATGTTGAGCTGTTCAAGCTGATCAATATGGCCAAGTTGAATCAGCTTCTCGCGAAGTTGCTTTAACTCTTTCAAGTCAACGGTTAACGCGCGATTTTCGTCTTTGCCTAGGGCCTGAAAAACCGCCTTGATTGAACCCGAAGAGCCAACGCAGCTTTGCCAACCTTGTTTTTTATACTGTTTCTTAATTGGTAGCAGCTCACGTTCTGCGCGCGCAACCGCCTGCGCAAAATTCTGTTTTGTGATGACACCTTCTTTAAAAAAAGCTTCACGATAAGAGACGCAACCCATATGCAAGCTTTCGCGCTCGAGTGATTCAAAACGTTTACCAATAACAAACTCTGTTGAGCCGCCACCAATATCAATTACCAAGCGCTGGCCCTCGTCATCTGCTAGCGTATGTGCAACGCCGAGATAAATCAGCCTCGCTTCTTCCCTTCCCGATATAACCTCAATAGGAACACCTAACAAATCCTCAACTGCGCTGGTTAGTTGTTTTCGATTTCGGGCGACCCTCAGTGCATTCGTGCCGACTATTTGAATATAATCCCTGTCAATCGTTCGTAATCTCTGCTCAAAACGTTTGAGACAATCTATTGCTCTTGAAATAGATTCATCATCGAGATTACCTTGTTTATCCAGGCCCGCCGCAAGCTGAACCTTCTCGCCGAAACGTTCCTGTATACGAATTTCACCATGCTCAATGTGTGCAATCGCCATGTGAAAACTATTTGAGCCCAAATCAATTGCAGCTATCTGCATGTTCTCGTTTGCCATTCTCGCTTCGCTGTCTTCGCTCATCCTTGAAATCCGAAATTAAAACTATATATTGTGATCATAGTATCTAATTTAAGTGAAGGGTACCTCGAACTAGAGCGCTCCTTCTCATTCAATCACTCTTAGGATTCAACATGAGCGACAACATTATTAACGTGACCGATGCTTCATTTGAGCAAGACGTACTAAATTCTGATATCCCAGTACTCGTCGATTACTGGGCGGAGTGGTGCGGCCCATGCAAGATGATTGCTCCGGTTTTAGAAGAGATTGCTGACGATTACGCTGGTAAGGTAAAGATTTGCAAGCTGAACATCGACGAAAACGATCAAACACCGCCAAAATATAACATTCGAGGAATTCCTACTCTTATGTTGTTTAAGAATGGCAATGTCGATGCGACGAAAGTTGGCGCACTGTCAAAGTCGCAACTTACCGCATTCGTCGATAGCAACCTCTAAAGTTTATGTTGCTTTCAAAAGGCAGCTCATCTGAGCTGCCTTTTTTGTTGGAGCTAGTCGCTTATAAATAATGATAACCCTCGAACCCCTTATTTCGTCTCTGGAGCAAGCCAAGCTGACCTTTGATGCAGGTATATTGGCGGGTGGCAA
>NZ_LWFT01000265.1:0-1526 GCF_001635105.1 Oleiphilus sp. HI0079 | reverse complement strand
AGAGGTCACCGGTTCAATTCCGGTTATGAGCTCCAGATATAGTTTTGCGTGGTCTGCGCTCGTTTTGGCGCATAGTCACTAATCGAGCGATTCTTAAGGAGATGTTCGGATGGCAAAAGCAAAGTTTGAAAGAGTTAAGCCGCACGTTAACGTGGGAACCATTGGGCACGTTGATCACGGCAAAACAACATTAACGGCAGCACTTACTCGCGTATGTGCTGAAGTATTCGGTGGTGAGAAGGTTGACTTCGCGAACATCGACAACGCTCCAGAAGAGCGTGAGCGTGGTATTACAATTGCAACGTCACACGTAGAGTACGATTCAACAGATCGTCACTACGCGCACGTTGACTGTCCAGGGCACGCGGACTACGTGAAAAACATGATCACGGGTGCGGCGCAAATGGATGGAGCGATTCTAGTATGTGGCGCAACGGATGGCCCGATGCCTCAGACGCGTGAGCACATTCTTTTGTCTCGTCAGGTTGGTGTTCCATACATCGTAGTGTTTCTGAACAAGGCAGATCTTCTTGCAGAAGACTGTGGTGGTGCAGGTACTGAAGAATACAACGAGATGCTTGAATTGGTTGAGATGGAGCTTCGTGAGCTTCTAGATCAATACGAATTCCCTGGTGACGACACGCCAATCATCCCTGGATCTGCTTTGATGGCATTGAACGGTGAAGATGATAACGAGCTAGGTACTACAGCCGTTAAGAAACTTGTTGAAGCACTTGATACGTATATTCCAGAGCCAGAGCGTGCAGTTGATCAGCCATTCCTAATGCCAGTAGAAGATGTATTCTCTATCTCTGGTCGTGGTACGGTAGTAACTGGTCGTGTTGAGCGTGGCATCATCAAGGTAGGCGAAGAGATCGAGATCGTTGGTATCCGTGACACTCAAACGACTACGTGTACTGGTGTTGAGATGTTCCGTAAGCTTCTTGACGAAGGTCGCGCGGGTGAGAACGTCGGTGTTCTTCTTCGTGGTACTAAGCGTGATGATGTTGAGCGTGGTCAGGTGCTATGTGTTCCTGGTTCGGTTAAGCCGCACACGAAGTTCGAGGCTGAAGTATATATCTTGAGCAAAGATGAAGGTGGTCGTCACACGCCATTCTTCCAAGGCTATCGTCCACAATTTTACTTCCGTACCACGGATGTAACAGGTGCATGTGAGCTTCCTGATGGCGTTGAGATGGTAATGCCAGGTGATAACGTACAGTTGACAGCTACTTTGATCGCGCCAATCGCGATGGAAGAAGGTCTACGCTTCGCGATTCGTGAAGGTGGCCGCACAGTTGGTGCTGGTGTTGTTGCCAAAATCATCGAGTAATTTGTTCTCGTAATATTGAAAGGGGCTGCCCATTGGGCGGCCTTTTTCTTTGGCAGATCATTTGGCAAAGGGGTGGTGACTCTTTTGTTGACAGGTTTGTATGCAATGAGTACAATGCCGCTCCTTTTTTGTACAGGTGCCGCAAAGACAATCTGTCGACGTGGCGATAATCGGAGTTTTGTTAAACATGCAA
>NZ_LWFT01000264.1:0-2066 GCF_001635105.1 Oleiphilus sp. HI0079 | reverse complement strand
TTCCTGGTCTCCAGAGGGGTATTAACTTAGACATTTCCTCCAGTTTCGGTAATCGGCCGCATTATTTCCTCGATATCGATCAGGTTTTGTTCAAAGTCGAAGCTATAAGTCCCATTCAGATTAATGTTGTGCCAAGCCACCGGCGACACCTGCTTTGTAATCCCCAGCTTTTCTTCATCGCCAATGCCCTCGAAGTGCCTCAGTAAACGGGTCAGTATCATTGAGTTGAAGTAAATAATGGCGTTGGTGAGCAACCTCGCGCATTCATTCCACAAGCTGATTTCATAATCTGACGAACCTCGGAATCGGTTACCATTAACCGATGCGATAGCACGGCGTAATTGGTGGTAGGCCTCGCCTCGATTCAGTGCTCGCTGTACATATCCCCGGAGACTAGCATCGTCGATATAGTCCAGTAAGTACATGGCCTTGATCATACGGTTGTACTCAGTCAGGGCCTGTAATAACGGGTGGCTTTTGCTGTAACCAGATAACTTGCGAACCAGAATCGCTTGTGTGGTACTTTTCTCCTGAAGCGAGATGGCAATACGCTGGATGGTATCCCAGTGCTCAATGATGAGGTCTGTTTTAATCGGCTTTTTTAAACTCAGTGTTACGCCCTGGTCTTTGTTTTCACTGACTTTGAACATCTCTTCAATGACCTTGCCGAACTGGGCATATCTGGGGGCAAAGGTGTAGCCAAACAGATCCAACAAGGCAAAATTTACATGATTAACCCCATGGGTATCGGTCGATAATACATCGGGTTGTATCTCTGATGTATTGCTTTGCAACAAATCAAAGATGTAGTGGGATTCATGTTCGTTGGAGCCAATCACCTTGGCGTTTAGCGCTGCGTGATTGGCTATCAAAGTGATGGCCGAGACGCCTTTGTTAGTACCAAAGTATTTTGAGGAGTACCGGGTTTTAAAAGTCTCCAACCGGCTCTCGAACTTTTGCCCATCGGCACTGGCATGGATGAGGTCTTCCTGGATATTGTAGTGTTTAAAGATGGCCAGCCTGGCGACCGAGTTGTTGATTACATCATTGGCATTATTTAGCGTCTCCGGCCGCAGGTAATTGGCTTGGATACCTTTTAGTTGGTCATACGCCCGGTCGGAGATATTGGCCATGCCGTACAGCCCGTAATTAGTGCCGTTACCAATAATAACGGCCAACAGATCATTAACATTCGCACGGCCTTTCGACTGGACAGGTAGTACATGTTCAAAGTTGTCCAGAAAGCCAGTCTCCTGATCCACGTAGCGCAGTACATCGGTAATATTAATCGGTTTTATCTGGTCAAAGAACGGGTTGTTCAGCATACTTTTAACACCGGTTGAGGGCAGCCGCCACTTTGTTTTACCGGTGCGATTGCGCAGGATAACGTTTTGGTTGTCACCGTTTTCGATGCGCCGACTGACCTGTTGTAGTTTATCGTTGAGATCACAGGATAAAGTCTCGATTAGTTTGCTGGGTTTCGCCGTCAGGCGAGGCAACATGGATTGTTGGATCAGCGTCTTTTTGCCTTTCCAGCGCTCATTGCTGACCAAATCATCCTGGAGAGAACGGAACTTAATGACGGTCGGGAGATAGAGCTGTCCATTCAGCTTGCTGGGAATCTGCAGATATAGGAGCCACTCAAAACGATCCGGTAGGACGTTGTTCTCCTGATCAATAAGGTATGCCTTCTGTTTGGGCTGAATTAGCCGTCGGTTCATGGTTTGGAGAATAGCACCAGTGGCTAACTCGCCCTTAGTGACGGCTAGCTGTGTAGCCAGGGCCTGTGTGTTCTCAGTAGCCTGGAAGGCTAGACACTGGAAGATTGGCCGTAGCACCTTCTCTAACAGCGGCTTTTGTTGGTCATAGTATTCCCAGTAATAATCATCAAGTGCGCGTTTTTGCTTGTTAAGATACAGGCACAATGACTCGATATCCCGACATTTAAGCAGCTTTTGAGCCTCCCGTTTTACAGCACCAAAAGGCTGTTTTTCATCGATGGAGTTATCAATAAAAAGATGGAGCAATTCCGCAGCCTTGCTGATATTGGCAGCAGCGCCTTCCCA
>NZ_LWFT01000263.1:0-587 GCF_001635105.1 Oleiphilus sp. HI0079 | reverse complement strand
TGCTCGTGTTGTACCGTAGCGGCGCCATTCAGTGTAATTACTGGAGCGGTGCGGTCAGCCACGATCACGTCACGAGTGACTGTCGGCGCGGCGTTGCTCTGAGAGTCGGTGACGTTGTAGGTGAGTGTATAAGTGCCTGCAACATTTGGATCGACAGCGCCAGTTGGGACGATGGAACCAGATAGATCGCCATCGGCTGCATCGGAGGCGGTCGCGCCAGGATCAGTAAATGGCGTTTGCAGTTCATGCAGGATCGGGTTGCTGCCCAGTAGGGTAATGGTCGGCGCGCCGGTATCGACGACGTTCACAGTACGTGTCACGGTCGCCGCCGCATTGCCCGACGAGTCTTGCACGTTGTAAGTAAGAGAATACGTGCCAATGACGCTGGCATTGACGCTGCCAGTCACGCCAATGTTACCGGTAATAACACCATCGATGTTATCGGAAGCGGTTGCGCCGGCATCGGTGTAAACCGTGCCTACCTCGTGATCGACAGGATCAGAACCAAGTAGCGTGATGACTGGGATGGTCGTGTCGACCACATTGACGGTGCGCGTAACTTGCGTTGCGGCATTGCCTGTGGCGTC
>NZ_LWFT01000262.1:0-1870 GCF_001635105.1 Oleiphilus sp. HI0079 | reverse complement strand
GATACATCGTAAGTCAGAGCATAAGTGCCCGCTACGGCATCGTTCACCGAACCACTTACCAAAATCGCTGAAGTGAGTGTTGCATTGTCATCAATAATATCGGTCGCTGCTGCGCCAAGATCCGTGTAGGTCGTGCCTTGCTCGTGCTGTACCGTAGCGGCGCCATTCAGTGTAATCACTGGAGCGGTGCGGTCAGCCACGATCACGTCACGAGTGACTGTCGGCGCGGCGTTGCTCTGAGAGTCGGTGACGTTGTAGGTGAGTGTATAAGTGCCTGCAACATTTGGATCGACAGCGCCAGTTGGGACGATGGAACCAGATAGATCGCCATCGGCTGCATCGGAGGCGGTCGCGCCAGGATCAGTAAATGGCGTTTGCAGTTCATGCAGGATCGGGTTGCTGCCCAGTAGGGTAATGGTCGGCGCGCCGGTATCGACGACGTTCACAGTACGTGTCACGGTCGCCGCCGCATTGCCCGACGAGTCTTGCACGTTGTAAGTAAGAGAATACGTGCCAATGACGCTGGCATTGACGCTGCCAGTCACGCCAATGTTACCGGTAATAACACCATCGATGTTATCGGAAGCGGTTGCGCCGGCATCGGTGTAAACCGTGCCTACCTCGTGATCGACAGGATCAGAACCAAGTAGCGTGATGACTGGGATGGTCGTGTCGACCACATTGACGGTGCGCGTAACTTGCGTTGCGGCATTGCCTGTGGCGTCAGATACATCGTAAGTCAGAGCATAAGTGCCCGCTACGGCATCGTTCACCGAACCACTTACCAAAATCGCTGAAGTGAGTGTTGCATTGTCATCAATAATATCGGTCGCTGCTGCGCCAAGATCCGTGTAGGTCGTGCCTTGCTCGTGTTGTACCGTAGCGGCGCCATTCAGTGTAATTACTGGAGCGGTGCGGTCAGCCACGATCACGTCACGAGTGACTGTCGGCGCGGCGTTGCTCTGAGAGTCGGTGACGTTGTAGGTGAGTGTATAAGTGCCTGCAACATTTGGATCGACAGCGCCAGTTGGGACGATGGAACCAGATAGATCGCCATCGGCTGCATCGGAGGCGGTCGCGCCAGGATCAGTAAATGGCGTTTGCAGTTCATGCAGGATCGGGTTGCTGCCCAGTAGGGTAATGGTCGGCGCGCCGGTATCGACGACGTTCACAGTACGTGTCACGGTCGCCGCCGCATTGCCCGACGAGTCTTGCACGTTGTAAGTAAGCGAATACGTGCCAATGACGCTGGCATTGACGCTGCCAGTCACGCCAATGTTACCGGTGATAACACCATCGATGTTATCGGAAGCGGTTGCGCCGGCATCGGTGTAAACCGTGCCTACCTCGTGATCGACAGGATCAGAGCCAAGTAGCGTGATGACTGGGATGGTCGTGTCGACCACATTGACGGTGCGCGTAACTTGCGTTGCGGCATTGCCTGCGGCGTCAGATACATCGTATGTCAGAGCATAAGTGCCCGCTACGGCATCGTTCACCGAACCACTTACCAAAATCGCTGAAGTGAGTGTTGCATTGTCATCAATAATATCGGTCGCTGCTGCGCCAAGATCCGTGTAGGTCGTGCCTTGCTCGTGCTGTACCGTAGCGGCGCCATTCAGTGTAATTACTGGAGCGGTGCGGTCAGCCACGATCACGTCACGAGTGACTGTCGGCGCGGCGTTGCTCTGAGAGTCGGTGACGTTGTAGGTGAGTGTATAAGTGCCTGCAACATTTGGATCGACAGCGCCAGTTGGGACGATGGAACCAGATAGATCGCCATCGGCTGCATCGGAGGCGGTCGCGCCAGGATCAGTAAATGGCGTTTGCAGTTCATGCAGAATCGGGTTATCGCCAAGCAATGTGATGG
>NZ_LWFT01000261.1:0-6005 GCF_001635105.1 Oleiphilus sp. HI0079 | reverse complement strand
CTGTCTCGTAACAGCAAGGCGGCTGGGCGATAGCACTTGGCTATGAGAACAGCACGCTCCAGACATAAAAAAACCCCAGCAGGATGTCTGCTGGGGTTTCTGATTAAAGCCTGACGATGACCTACTCTCACATGGGACCTCCCACACTACCATCGGCGATGAACCGTTTCACTTCTGAGTTCGGGATGGGATCAGGTGGTTCCAGTTCTCTATGGTCGTCAGGCAAAACTCTGGTTGAAGACCATCACTGATCACCAACACTTAATTCTGCTGTTGTCTTTAACATTGGAAGCGATAGTAGCGCTTGGATGATGTTCGACTCACATCATTTCGTTATCCGTCTTTCGTTCGATCTGGACTTTACACCAGAGACTTCTCTCGAAGCGTCTTTGGCGTTATATAGTCAAGCCTCACGGGCAATTAGTACTGGTTAGCTCAACGCCTCACAACGCTTACACACCCAGCCTATCAACCTCATAGTCTTTAAGGGCCCTTTAGGATTCTCAAGGAATCAGGGAAAACTTATCTTGAAGGGGGCTTCCCGCTTAGATGCCTTCAGCGGTTATCCTGTCCGAACATAGCTACCGGGCAATGCCATTGGCATGACAACCCGAACACCAGAGGTTCGTCCACTCCGGTCCTCTCGTACTAGGAGCAGCTCTTCTCAATTTTCCAACGTCCACGGCAGATAGGGACCGAACTGTCTCACGACGTTCTAAACCCAGCTCGCGTACCACTTTAAATGGCGAACAGCCATACCCTTGGGACCGGCTTCAGCCCCAGGATGTGATGAGCCGACATCGAGGTGCCAAACACCGCCGTCGATGTGAACTCTTGGGCGGTATCAGCCTGTTATCCCCGGAGTACCTTTTATCCGTTGAGCGATGGCCCTTCCATACAGAACCACCGGATCACTATGACCTACTTTCGTACCTGCTCGACGTGTCTGTCTCGCAGTTAAGCGGGCTTATGCCATTACACTAACCGCATGATGTCCGACCATGCTTAGCCCACCTTCGTGCTCCTCCGTTACTCTTTGGGAGGAGACCGCCCCAGTCAAACTACCCACCACACAGTGTCCTCGATCCAGATAATGGACCTGAGTTAGAACCTCAAACATACCAGGGTGGTATTTCAAGGATGGCTCCACACACACTGGCGTGCATGTTTCAAAGCCTCCCACCTATCCTACACAAGTAGGCTCAAAGTTCACTGTGAAGCTGTAGTAAAGGTTCACGGGGTCTTTCCGTCTAGCCGCGGATACGCTGCATCTTAACAGCGATTTCAATTTCACTGAGTCTCGGGTGGAGACAGCTTAGCCATCGTTACACCATTCGTGCAGGTCGGAACTTACCCGACAAGGAATTTCGCTACCTTAGGACCGTTATAGTTACGGCCGCCGTTTACCGGGGCTTCGATCAAGAGCTTCGCATACGCTAACCCCATCAATTAACCTTCCGGCACCGGGCAGGTGTCACACCCTATACGTCCTCTTTCGAGTTTGCAGAGTGCTGTGTTTTTAATAAACAGTCGCAGCTAACTGGTATCTTCGACTGCCGCTAGCTTAGGGAGCAAGTCCCATCACCGGCAGCAGCGTACCTTCTCCCGAAGTTACGGTACCATTTTGCCTAGTTCCTTCACCCGAGTTCTCTCAAGCGCCTTGGTATTCTCTACCTGACCACCTGTGTCGGTTTGGGGTACGGTTTCTTTATATCTGAAGCTTAGAAGTTTTTCCTGGAAGCAGAGCATCAACCACTTCAATCCCGTAGGATCTCGTCATCAGTTCTCAGCCTTAGGGGACCGGATTTGCCTAATCCCCCAGCCTACAACCTTAAACATGGACAACCATCGCCATGCTGGCCTAGCTTTCTCCGTCTCTCCATCGCAATATAAAGAAGTACAGGAATATTAACCTGTTTCCCATCGACTACGCTTCTCAGCCTCGCCTTAGGGGCCGACTCACCCTGCGCCGATTAGCGTTGCGCAGGAACCCTTGGTCTTCCGGCGGGGAAGTTTTTCACTCCCCTTATCGTTACTCATGTCAGCATTCGCACTTCTGATACCTCCAGCAAACCTCTCGATTCACCTTCAACGGCTTACAGAACGCTCCTCTACCATATAGATAAATCTATATCCGCAGCTTCGGTTCATAGTTTGAGCCCCGTTAAATCTTCCGCGCAGGCCGACTCGACTAGTGAGCTATTACGCTTTCTTTAAAGGATGGCTGCTTCTAAGCCAACCTCCTAGCTGTCTAAGCCTTCCCACATCGTTTCCCACTTAACTATGAATTTGGGACCTTAGCTGGCGGTCTGGGTTGTTGCCCTCTCCACAACGGACGTTAGCACCCGCAGTGTGTCTCCCGTGCTCGCACTCATAGGTATTCGGAGTTTGCATGGGGTTGGTAAGTCGGGATGACCCCCTAGCCCAAACAGTGCTCTACCCCCTATGGTGATACACGAGGCGCTACCTAAATAGCTTTCGAGGAGAACCAGCTATCTCCGAGTTTGATTAGCCTTTCACTCCTATCCACAAGTCATCCCCTGGCTTTTCAACGACAGTGGGTTCGGTCCTCCAGTCAGTGTTACCTAACCTTCAACCTGCTCATGGATAGATCACTCGGTTTCGGGTCTAATCCTAGCAACTATGCGCCCTATTAAGACTCGGTTTCCCTACGGCTCCCCTATACGGTTAACCTTGCTACTAAAATTAAGTCGCTGACCCATTATACAAAAGGTACGCAGTCACAGAACAAGTCTGCTCCCACTGCTTGTACGCATACGGTTTCAGGATCTATTTCACTCCCCTCACAGGGGTTCTTTTCGCCTTTCCCTCACGGTACTGGTTCACTATCGGTCAGTCAGGAGTATTTAGCCTTGGAGGATGGTCCCCCCATCTTCAGACAAGATAACACGTGTCCCGTCCTACTTAATATGTGATCGCTGTGTCTTCGTGTACGGGGCTATCACCCTCTATTGCTGCACTTTCCAGAGCATTCCACTAACACAACAACCATCGGCTGATCCCCGTTCGCTCGCCGCTACTAGGGGAATCTCGGTTGATTTCTTTTCCTCCGGGTACTTAGATGTTTCAGTTCTCCGGGTTCGCTTCCTACACCTATGAATTCAGTGCAGGATATCCGCCTTATGACGGATGGGTTTCCCCATTCGGAAATCGTTGGGTCAAAGCTCGTTTACCAGCTTACCAACGCTTATCGCAGGTTTCTACGTCCTTCATCGCCTCTGACTGCCAAGGCATCCACCGTATGCGCTTAGTCGCTTGACTATATAACCCAAAGAGTCCTCCAGGACGACCTTTTACCATCCTAGTCTCGAGTCATATAACGACCAAATCGTAACGTTTTCGCCGGATAACGCTTGATATGAATCTCATTTCTTACATTATCCATACTACATACACCATCGCTGATAGTGATGGGCACATAGTATTTAGCATTGCACCATCAATAGTCATCACAACTACTAACAATGCCTTTCTACTATCACATTCCAAATTGTTAAAGAGCTTTCTGATCTCTGATCAGAACTAAAACAACTCAACAAAAGCCAACGCCTTTATCGAATAATTTTAGTTATGAGCAGAAGAAATTGGTGGAGCTAAGCAGGATCGAACTGCTGACCTCCTGCGTGCAAGGCAGGCGCTCTCCCAGCTGAGCTATAGCCCCAATTTACAGCGGTTTTTGCAAACCTTAATAAGGTATATTTTCTATTAGGCGAGGAACGTCTTGCGTCGCGTACTAACAGTACGTGAGCAATGCGTTAACGAAGCATAATGGAAAATTGGTAGGCCTGGGCAGACTTGAACTGCCGACCTCACCCTTATCAGGGGTGCGCTCTAACCACCTGAGCTACAGGCCTTCTAGGGCCTATGCCCTTTCGCTCTCTAAATACCAACCAAGCAATTCGTGTGAACTCTGACCAAAATGAGTCCGTTTCGTTTAAGGAGGTGATCCAGCCCCAGGTTCCCCTAGGGCTACCTTGTTACGACTTCACCCCAGTCATGAACCACACCGTGGTAATCGTCCTCCCGAAGGTTAGACTAACTACTTCTGGTGCAATCCACTCCCATGGTGTGACGGGCGGTGTGTACAAGGCCCGGGAACGTATTCACCGTGACATTCTGATTCACGATTACTAGCGATTCCGACTTCATGGAGTCGAGTTGCAGACTCCAATCCGGACTACGACAAGTTTTCTGGGATTAGCTCCACCTCGCGGCTTAGCGTCCCTTTGTACTTGCCATTGTAGCACGTGTGTAGCCCTGGTCGTAAGGGCCATGATGACTTGACGTCGTCCCCACCTTCCTCCGGTTTGTCACCGGCAGTCTCCTTAGAGTTCCCACCCGAAGTGCTGGCAAATAAGGATAAGGGTTGCGCTCGTTACGGGACTTAACCCAACATTTCACAACACGAGCTGACGACAGCCATGCAGCACCTGTCACTGCGTTCCCGAAGGCACCAATCTATCTCTAGAAAGTTCGCAGGATGTCAAGACCAGGTAAGGTTCTTCGCGTTGCATCGAATTAAACCACATGCTCCACCGCTTGTGCGGGCCCCCGTCAATTCATTTGAGTTTTAACCTTGCGGCCGTACTCCCCAGGCGGTCTACTTAGTGCGTTAGCTGCGCCACTAAGAAATCAAGTTTCCCAACGGCTAGTAGACATCGTTTACGGCGTGGACTACCAGGGTATCTAATCCTGTTTGCTCCCCACGCTTTCGCACCTCAGCGTCAGTATCAGTCCAGGTGGCCGCCTTCGCCACTGATGTTCCTTCCAATCTCTACGCATTTCACCGCTACACTGGAAATTCCACCACCCTCTACTGTACTCTAGCGAGTCAGTTCCAAATGCAGTTCCCAGGTTGAGCCCGGGGCTTTCACATCTGGCTTAACAAGCCGCCTACGCGCGCTTTACGCCCAGTAATTCCGATTAACGCTTGCACCCTCAGTATTACCGCGGCTGCTGGCACTGAGTTAGCCGGTGCTTCTTCTGTTGCTAACGTCAAGGCTAGCCGGTATTAACGACTAACTTTTCCTCACAACTGAAAGTGCTTTACAACCCGAAAGCCTTCTTCACACACGCGGCATGGCTGCATCAGGCTTGCGCCCATTGTGCAATATTCCCCACTGCTGCCTCCCGTAGGAGTCTGGGCCGTGTCTCAGTCCCAGTGTGGCTGATCATCCTCTCAGACCAGCTAGAGATCGTCGCCTTGGTGAGCCATTACCTCACCAACTAGCTAATCTCACGCAGGCCCATCCAATAGCGAGAGCCGAAGCCCCCTTTCCTCCGTAGAGCGTATGCGGTATTAATCCGGTTTTCACCGGGCTATCCCCCACTACTGGGCAGGTTCCTACGCGTTACTCACCCGTCCGCCGCTCGTCAGCATCTAGCAAGCTAGATCTGTTACCGCTCGACTTGCATGTGTTAAGCCTGCCGCCAGCGTTCAATCTGAGCCATGATCAAACTCTTCAGTTTAATCTCTCAAGTGATTCCAAAAGGAATCTAAATTTTGCTCAAGTAAAACTACTGTATAAAACAATTACTGTTTACAATAAATGAATTCACAGAACGTTGACTTGATAATCTCTTAATAGCTAGAAATTCCTAAGAACTTCAAAGCTTTAACGTGACATCATCTCAGTCAGCGCCCACACGAATTGCTTGGTTAATTTTTAAAGATCGGTGCTTGATGAACTGCTTCGTTCCCTCAAGCGAGGCGCGTATTCTACAGAGCCTCACATTGTTGTCAACGACTTTTTTTAAGTTTCTGATTTATTTTTTGAAGCCAACAAATCAGCGAAAAGTCATCAACAAAACCAGGTACTTATATAGCCTATATCTCCGCTAACCCGGCTCGTCTTCGCTTTTCGTTCAACCCTTGCGGGCTGTCTCTCAAAGCGAGCGCGCATTATAAATATCTCGTCGACAAGCGCAACACTTTTATCGAGAAAAAACCGGCTTTTTATGTATCAAAACGTAAAGCGCTCAAA
>NZ_LWFT01000260.1:0-434 GCF_001635105.1 Oleiphilus sp. HI0079 | reverse complement strand
GCCAGATCGCTACAGGTGTTTTGATGGTGCCGGCCTCACGCTTTAATCGCTCTATTTGCTTGAGGTAATCATTAAACCATCGGGCGGAAACCTGGCCATGATTCAGCGGGTCGTTGATATACGCATCAACTACCTCCTGATTGCCGCACACAATGTTCGGATCAATTTTGTTTTTAAGCCCAAGAGACGGATACCAAGCGCTCATTAATTGACCTAGGATCTTTTTGAAAACAGGAACCTTGTAAGACACATCCGAAGCGGGACCGCTGAGCACTGCGGCCTTAAACACATTCGGATACTCCAGCAAGTGCAAAGCTGCAATCATGCCACCCATAGAATGTCCAAGTAGATATTGATGCTCTTGCTTAACGGTTTTTCGAAGCATTTCCAGATCACGCGTGTACTCAGACCACGCATTTACATGTCCACGAACA
>NZ_LWFT01000259.1:0-773 GCF_001635105.1 Oleiphilus sp. HI0079 | reverse complement strand
CTTCGATTATTCTTATGGATATGAAGATGCCCGGAATTGGCGGCCTAGAGGCGACTCGACGGATCAGAAGTGCCTGTCGAAATTCAAAGATCGTTGTCGTATCAGGCTGCACGGATACGCCATTCGCTCAGCGTGTACTTAGTGCAGGCGCCACCGGATATGTTTCAAAAAGCAGTCATATTTCAGAAATTATTAAGGCGATAAAAATAGTCGACCTGGGCGAGCGCTACCTTAGTGCTGATATCGCGCAAAATATTGCCTTAAATGATAGCGCAGACCCATTCGAAGACCTATCAAGTCGCGAGATGCAAATAGCGTCCATGATCATTGATTGTAGAAAGGTTCAGGATATATCTGATGCGCTTTGCCTTAGCCCAAAAACAGTGAATACCTATCGCTATCGTATTTTTGAAAAGCTAAAGATCCAAAGTGACGTGGAGTTGACCCTCTTAGCGCTTAAGCATGGGCTGTTAGAAGTTGATGCCGCCGGGTAAACAAACACAAAACCATCCCGCATCTTTCGATGCAAAATCATATTTAAAAAACCTTTCTTTGGCCCCCGGCGTGTATCGCATGTTCGATGCCGTGGGCGACATACTTTATGTTGGCAAGGCTAAGAGCTTAAAAAAGCGTGTCTCGAGTTATTTTCTCAAGCAAGATCATGCGCCTAAAACAAGGGCGCTGGTTTCAAAGATTGCCAATATTGAAGTTACGATCACCAACAGTGAAACCGATGCGCTGATTCTTGAGCAAAATCTGATTAAGGAGTTGAA
>NZ_LWFT01000258.1:0-590 GCF_001635105.1 Oleiphilus sp. HI0079 | reverse complement strand
CCCTCTTACCTTCGTCAGCCAAAGCCGATTCTTGATTTGCATGCATTAAAGGCGCTAAATCATCTGGCGCGACGTCTAGAATACGCATCGCACCGTTGATCACACGAGAAAAGACGGGAGCAGCGACTTCGCCACCATAATACTCGGCGCCCGCAGGCGCCTCGATAACGACAACGGCAGCTATCTTTGGTTTTGAGGTCGGTGCCACACCGGCAAATAGTGCCTTGTACTCATCTGAGTTATAACCATTTCGGCCAACAGTGTGCACTGTGCCGGTCTTACCGCCCACAGCATATAGTGGAACCTGCGCCCGCGTGCCGGTACCGCCCTTCTCGACAACGGCTCGCATCGATTGAACAAGATCAGCGGATATATCGCTACTTAGCACTTGGAGCGACGCATCATTTTGCTCTTTCCTAATCAAACTGAGACTGTGCTTGTGGCCGCCATTGCCTAAAATCATATACGCCTGAGCGAGTTGGAGCGCCGTAGTACTTAGGCCGTAACCGTAAGACATTGCAGCCAATTCAACAGGACGCATAGAAAAAGGATCTGGTAATTGGCCGATATTCTCTCCAGGAAAGCCGATC
>NZ_LWFT01000257.1:0-876 GCF_001635105.1 Oleiphilus sp. HI0079 | reverse complement strand
ACGGTATTTGCTCTTTCAAATCAGTAACAAACTCTGGTCGCTCAGGCCTTGGACCGACAAAGCTCATATCACCAGTAATAACATTCCAGAGTTGCGGCAGCTCATCGAGCCGTGTATTTCGGATAAAAGCACCAACACGCGTAACGCGCGCATCGTTCTTCTGGGCCCAAACCGCTTTACCACCTTTTTCCGCATCTTGTCGCATACTGCGGAACTTATAAATCGAGAACTCTTTACCGTTGTAACCCACCCGCTTTTGGCTATACAAAACCGGCGTCCCGGACTCGAGAGCGACTGCAATCGCAGTCAACAACATAAAGGGCCACATAATGGCTAGCAGCAAGAACGCCACACTTAAATCAAAAATACGTTTCACTACATCTCGTGCTTGCGAGTACGTAAACCCATTTGAATATAGAGCCCAACCTGGTCGAAGCATTGAAATCTCAATACGAGTCAACTCGCGCTCTAAAAACTCAAGCGGCTCGATGACATTGATACCGGCAAGCTTACAGCTCAGCAATTCATCAACAGGTACAGCACCACCTTCACTGCTCCGACGCTCATCAGGTGCAACAACAATTTCCGTAATGCCATGCTGCTTCACATAAGCCAACAGATCTCGAGTAACGGGCACGATTAAGCTCTCGTCCACGACACTGGACTCAGAACCACTGCTCATACAGCCTAGCAACTTAAAACTCTGAATACCCTGCTGCTGCTGAAGGCGCTTAACGATCTCTGCAGCATTATTGCCTGCGCCAATAATAAGCACATGACGCCCTAGGTTGGCGACATCGACGACCATATAAAAAAGAAAACGAACTACGAGCACGCATACAAAAGCAGCGATAACCGCATAAGCGAGTACGCCGC
>NZ_LWFT01000256.1:0-728 GCF_001635105.1 Oleiphilus sp. HI0079 | reverse complement strand
GATGCTGCGTAACGGTGTTAAAAACCTGCCACCAGTCAAACGCTTGACCAAAGCATTTTTAAATGACTTTGGTGTTCCCGAATCTGCGGTTGAGTTTATCAATTACCCTACGAGGTTTGATTCGCGTGAAACAGAGCGTGTGCTCAAAGGTTCAGGGATAGAGTGTCCGAATCTTGAAACATACTCCGCGCCGATTTGGGATTTCTGGGAGCGCAATCTCGATCCAGATCTATATAAAGATCGCACCCTGCGAGGCACGGTGGAAGGAAAGGTCTGTGTAATTACAGGCGCCACCTCAGGAATTGGGTTGGCGACAGCCCGTAAGTTGGCTGAAGCTGGTGCGATTACATGTATTGCAGCGAGAACAAAAGAAACGCTTGATGAAGTGAAGCACGAGCTTGAGCAAGCTGGTGGCGATGTTCACGCATATCAATGTGACTTCGCAAACATGGAAGACTGTGACCGCTTTGTTGCAGAGGTGTTGAAAGATCATGACCACGTAGACTATTTGGTAAATAATGCTGGACGCTCAATTCGTCGTTCAATCAATCTTTCATTTGATCGCTTCCACGATTTTGAGCGTACGATGCAGCTCAACTATTTTGGTTCATTGCGTCTGATTATGGGCTTTGCTCCTAAAATGCTTGAAAATAAAAGAGGCCATATTGTTAATATTTCGTCGATCGGTACCTTGACGAATGCGCCGCGTTTCTCTGCTTACGTTGCGT
>NZ_LWFT01000255.1:0-775 GCF_001635105.1 Oleiphilus sp. HI0079 | reverse complement strand
ACGCCATCGGTCTTCAGTTTGCACAAACCATGAAGTGTCGCCCAGGTGATTTGCGACATGCGGGTTTCGTCAAAGTAAGGCGGCATGTCGCCATGTTCTTTGAACTGTCGAATAATGTTGGTGTAGCGGCGAAAGGTCGCATGGCCTTTTTCCGTAAGTTCCGCCGAAGGCTCGTTGCGCCAGGTCACCGCGCCAAACATGAGCTCATACTTCTCGGGGTTCTCAGCCGCGTAACGCACATAGGCAATCACATAGTCCTTTAAGCGTTCTTGGATGGATGTGGCGTCATTGATGCCCGCTTGATCAAGCAAGTTGTTCAGATCATCAAAAGAACGCTCAGCAACCGCACACAGCAAAGCATGCTTAGACGAGAAGTGATGATAAGGCGCTTGTCGAGAGACGTCCGAACGCTCTGCGAGTTCGCGCAATGTTAGGCCTGCGATACCGCGCTCACTCATGAGCTGCTCAGCATTTTCTAGCAAAGTGTTGCGTAGATCTTGATGGTGATATTTTTTATTACTTTTGCTCATGGTCTTTTTCATAGCTCGGAAGATAACAAAGCAATCTTGACACTGTCAAAATAACTGTTATCTTGACGCCGTCAAGTTATTTAGTAAGCCATTTATTTTTTTATGAGGTTAGGCCGTATGAGCAATCAACCATATCCACACACGATGGAACCTTTAGATCTCGGATTCACCACTTTGAAAAACCGCGTCATCATGGGCTCAATGCACACGGGCCTCGAAGACCGTTTCTGGCAAATGGATAAACT
>NZ_LWFT01000254.1:0-527 GCF_001635105.1 Oleiphilus sp. HI0079 | reverse complement strand
GGCCTACAGAGACATTGAGATCGAGCACATCGTCAAAGCGCGCAGGCGCCTTCCATTCGATCAACAATTTTACGATTTGATTCTCATAACCTTGCGCGAGTAACTCCTGATAACCTCCAAGTGCGGCACGCAAAAACTCCGTAGAGGCGAGGTCGACATAATCTGCATAGCGCGCGTTGAAGACCACATTCTGTGCATCACACTCGTTATAGCGAACGCGGATACGTAGCGTAAACCGAGCCATCACGCTTACTCGCTTGGCTTGGAGTCGAGCTTACGATCAATATCGTCAGCAGAACGGCGAACCGGCAATTGCTCCCAGGGCTCACCCCATGCTCGATTAACAATGCGACCTCGCTCAGTCGCTTCTCGCGCAGCGACCTCGGCCGTCCACCGCTGCACGTTACGATATGACTCTACATCAAGAAACGCCGCGGCATCGTAAAGCTTGCCTTGAGCCAATACCCCATACCAAGGCCAAATTGCCATATCAGCAATGGTGTACTCATCCCCCACCATGAATTGGT
>NZ_LWFT01000253.1:0-817 GCF_001635105.1 Oleiphilus sp. HI0079 | reverse complement strand
TCTGAACAAGCCGTATTCAATCGAGCTTGTCGGCGCTGGTTTGGGGCAACGCCTACTGAGTACCGCAATTCGTTAGCGACTTTAATGAGTGGTCGTGAATAAAACTATGTTTTAGACAAATAAGGTCTTTTATTGGCCCATAAAATAATATCCATTCTTGCCACGTTCTTTAGCGACATACATAGCCCTATCTGCTTCGCTAATTAGGCTTTCAGCGGACATATTATTTTCCGATGTAAACGAAATCCCAATGCTTAAAGAAATACTAATCTCATGAACGGCTGCCGCTCTATCTATAATCTTTTGCGCAACAAGAGCGGCTTCATCCCTGCTCTGCACACCAGACAAATGAATAACAAATTCATCGCCAGCAAATCTTGAGACCAGGTCAGATTTTCTTACAACTTCCACCAATACCTTTGAGATATTCACTAGAAGTTCATCACCAACCGAATGACCATGAATATCATTTATTTGCTTAAAGTCATCAATATCGACAAACAATACCGCGTGAACCTCATCAGAATTAGCGATTGATGAAATAGAACGTTCTAGCTTAGGGAGAAAATCCCGTCTATTCGATAGTTTGGTTAATGGATCTGTTGACGCTAGTAGAGCCATCTCACTTTCATATAACTTTCGGCGCTTAATTTCGTCCTTTAGTTGGCGAGTTCTATTAAATAATAAGAGCGACAAGACAAACACTAAAGAAACTGCTGTCACGAGAATTTCGTCTAATTCCCAATCCTCATGATCTTGGCTAAATTCTACGAACAACTCCAGAGCATCAAAGTGTCCAGCTAATAAGAAACTCACA
>NZ_LWFT01000252.1:0-640 GCF_001635105.1 Oleiphilus sp. HI0079 | reverse complement strand
AGGTACAGACTATTTGGAAGAAAATCCCTTTGAAAATACCGAAATAAAACTCCAGATAAGCTTTAAGGTCCCCCTTCTCGAGACCAGTATGCTGCATCCTGAAGACGGTGTTTACTTCGGCTTTACAATGAAGTCATTTTGGCAGGCATACAATAGCGAGATATCTGCACCGTTTCGTGAAACCAATTACCGACCAGAGATTTTCTATCAAACGCCCATCAACCTCCCCGATCTGAATGGTGCGTTCTTCTTCCGAACCGGTTTTGAGCACGAGAGCAACGGGCGTAGTCAGCTACTTAGCCGTAGCTGGAATCGAGCCTATGTTGGACTTGGCTTCATTCGACCGAACTGGGCCATTTATATACAGCCCTGGTACAGAATACCGGAAGATGAAAAGGTGGATGATGGCGATCCCTCAACGCCGCCTCCTGCAAAAGGCGACGACAACCCGGATATCGAAGACTATTACGGCCATTTTGAGCTGAAAGCGGCGTACGAGCGATCAGACTATCAAATTGGTACACTTATTCGGAGCAATACGAAAACGCACAAAGGCGCTTTCGAGCTATCTTACAGCTTTCCACTTCATGGTCGTCTACGTGGCCTTGTCCAATATTTTGATGGATATGGAGAGAGCTTG
>NZ_LWFT01000251.1:0-626 GCF_001635105.1 Oleiphilus sp. HI0079 | reverse complement strand
GCAGTCTTATTTAAACGTTATGAATACTAACAATGTGATTTTCAAAGCAGGTTCTGGTCAGTCTTTGTCCGGTTCGATTCGTGTGGCGGGCGACAAGTCGATCTCGCATAGATCAATTATGCTAGGTGCCCTTGCAGAGGGCGTTACCGAGGTTGAAGGCTTTCTAGAGGGTGAAGATAGTCTCGCGACGCTTCAGGCATTCAGGGATATGGGGGTCGTGATAGAGGGGCCCCATAACGGGCGCGTAAAAATACACGGCGTGGGGTTGAATGGGCTGCAGCAGCCTCCCGGACCAATCTATCTTGGTAACTCCGGTACGGGCATGCGTTTATTTGCCGGACTTCTTTCTGGCCAGTCCTTCGATACAGAATTAACTGGGGATGAGTCCCTCTCTAAGCGCCCGATGGAGCGCGTCGCAGGTCCTTTGAGACTGATGGGTGCAATGATTGAGACGGCTGAGGGTGGGCGCCCACCAATGAAAATTAAAGGCGCTCAGCGGTTAAAGGGTATGCACTATGATATGCCTATGGCAAGTGCTCAGGTTAAGTCTTGTTTGTTGTTGGCGGGTATGTACGCCGACGGCGAGACCAGCGTGACCGAACCCGCGCCCACGCGGGACCATACAG
>NZ_LWFT01000250.1:0-679 GCF_001635105.1 Oleiphilus sp. HI0079 | reverse complement strand
CAGGCAAGTTATTTGGGAGGGTGTGGCCGTTGGCAGAATGAAAGAGACGCCGCCAGAAGATCTTAAGGGATATATTGGTGGGGTTGTAGAGGCGGTATTTGATCAATACCCGGTAAAACTTCCGGCTGACGAAGAGAGCTAGGTTCGCTGTTGACCGCAGCTTGATTGTTGGCTGTATTTGTCTGGTTTGGCTCTGATAATTTTTGGCGTGATCTCTTTGATTTGCTCGGCTCCGGTTTTTTTGATCAAGGCTCTGCAATTAAGTCGGCGTGGGGTTGCTGCTTTGGCTGGTTTTTTTCGATTACGCCGTCAGAAATCAGGGCTGGAGTTAGACCAAACTGAGTTTGCCGCGGATTCGTTGTATACAAAGAGGGGTGTTGAGATTGGCTACCCAAGCTGAGCTCGAGCTAGGCAAAGTCATCGAGTTTTCCACGGATTCGTTGTATACAAAAAGGGGTGTTGAGATTGGCTCCCCGAGCTGTGCTCGAGCTAGGCAAAGTCATCGAGTTTGCCACGGATTCGTTGTATACAAAGAGGGGTGTTGAGATTGGCTCCCCGAGCTGGGCTCGAACTAGGCAAAGTCATCGAGTTTGCCACGGATTCGTTGTATACAAAGAGGGGTGTTGAGATTGGCTCCCCGAGCTGTGCTCGAGCTAGGCAAAGTCATCGAGTTTGCCAC
>NZ_LWFT01000249.1:0-893 GCF_001635105.1 Oleiphilus sp. HI0079 | reverse complement strand
AGCTGCTTCTCGGTGCGCAGTTGACCATAGTAATCATTGCTAATCGCTTGAGACAATACGCCATACAGGGCGCGTTCTGAGTAGTCCTTGGATTCACCTTGCATGTAGAAAACCATGCTGGTGTCAGGGTGGTCGATGGTTAGAGATATTGCCCAGTCTGCCTCTCCCTCTAAGTTAACAACTTGCGCTCGCTCTACCTTCTGAATCTTAGCGCTGGAAAGCAGGTGCTCCTTCACCAGTGCTGCCATACTCTCGGTTTGCTCTTTGTCGACGTTGCCATTGCTGAGGATGGCGGTATCAATGATGGAGAAAAATAGCTCTTTGAAAGACCGGAGCGTATTGATATCAATATTGTCGAGAGCGGCAAGTTTTTCCTCAGAAGACCAAGAAGGAGTAAGTACGCTTTCTTGTAAGGACTTAATGGCCTGTTGGAACGGTTTTTGTTCCTTTTCATTTTCTAATGAACGCTCTAGGCGCTCTTTGATGTTGTCAAAGCGCTCTTCTCGGAGAGGGCTCGTCTTTAAATTCTGAAGAATGGTTGCGAGGAGAACGTGTTGCTTATCGTTATAGCCGGCAATTTTTACGGTTACGCCACGAACGTGTTTATAGAGGTCATAGCTTAGTCCTGCAAGATAAGCTGGGTAGGAATATTCTACGAGGTTGTCGATCATCATGGAGACGAGAAGTTGGGTCATGACCATGTGCTCAACACGGTCCATTGCATAAGGTGATCTGACGCTCAAGAAAAACGTTGACTTGGGCGTCCCAAACTCCGTGTCGGTTGCGTGCCAAAGCTCAATACCATCTGCTGCATCAAGCTGCCTAGGGATGCTGTCATTTGTTACAGAGACTAAATCGGTATTGTCAGGGATAAATGCGTTGGGTTCGGGTAA
>NZ_LWFT01000248.1:0-807 GCF_001635105.1 Oleiphilus sp. HI0079 | reverse complement strand
GAGAAACAAGACACGCTCTACATCGCTGCAGAGCTTTATGATCGCGCCGACAACAAGGCAAAGGCGATATCTAACTACCGCTCTTATGCGAATACCTACCCTAATCCGCCGAGTGAATATATGGAGGCGGCTAACCGGCTCGCAGAACTTTATGATGAGACAGGTGACCAAATTAAGCGTCGATTCTGGTTAGCAAAACAGATGAAGACGGTGGATGCGCTCGGGAGCGATGCAGACCAGCGCATGGTTTACCTTGCCGCCTCGGCTTCTGCGGTGCTTGCGAACGACGCATTCACTCGGTACGCGCGCATAAAACTGAAGCTACCATTAAATGAGTCAATGGCGAAGAAAACGATCGCGCTTGAGCGTGCGATGCAGGCGTACCAAAAAACTGCTTCCTACGGGATTTCCAGCTTTTCGACAGAAGCCGGTTACCGTATGGCCGACATCTATGTGCAGCTTAGCCAGGATTTAATGAACTCTGATCGACCAAAGGGTTTAAACGAACTTGAATTGGAGCAGTATGAGATTTTGCTAGAAGAACAGGCGTTTCCATTCGAGGATAGTGCAATTGATATTCACGAGCAAAACGCGAGCCGCAGCTGGAATGGTATTTACGACGATTGGGTAAAGGAAAGTTTTGCATCGCTTAGAAAGTTGCTACCAGGGCGTTATGACAAGCCTGAATTGACGGGAGGACTTGTCGATGCGCTGCAATAAGGATTTACGCTGGGCTCTAGGGTTTCGCATGACCTTCTCCACCAGGGCGCTACAAGATCGTTTTAAAGCCGTCGCTTTACTTGCCTT
>NZ_LWFT01000247.1:0-847 GCF_001635105.1 Oleiphilus sp. HI0079 | reverse complement strand
ACGGACGAGTTGCAGGTACTTTTACTGCCAAAAGATCCAAACGATGGTAACAACGTGTTTCTTGAAATTAGAGCTGGAACAGGTGGTGATGAGGCGGCGATTTTTTCTGGGGACCTTTTTCGCATGTACTCTCGTTATGCAGAGCAAAGACGTTGGAAAATGGAAGTCGTCAGCGAAAGCTTGGGTGAGCATGGCGGATACAAGGAGATTATTACTCGCGTGATTGGCGATGGTGTATTTGGTGCGCTGAAATTTGAATCTGGAGCGCATCGAGTGCAGCGCGTACCAGAGACAGAATCGCAGGGCCGCATTCATACGTCTGCGTGTACGGTTGCCGTTATGCCTGAGATTGAGTCAGTGGATGATGTGGAAATCAATAAGGCTGATCTTCGGATTGATACGTTTCGTGCCTCTGGTGCGGGTGGTCAGCACGTCAACAAAACAGATTCTGCAATTCGTATTACCCACTTGCCAACCGGTGTTGTCGTTGAGTGTCAGGACGAGCGATCGCAACACAAGAACAAGGCAAAGGCGATGACCTTGCTTGCATCTAAACTGTTAAGTGCTGAGCAAGAAGCCGCAGCGGCCGAGCAATCCAGCCAGCGTAAGAGCTTGGTGGGTAGTGGTGATCGTTCTGAGCGTATTCGAACCTATAACTATCCGCAAGGGCGTGTCACCGATCATCGCATCAATTTAACCTTGTACAAGTTGGCAGAGGTCATGGAGGGTGATCTTGGGGTGATTATTGATCCTCTGTTGCAGGAGCATCAGGCTGAACTGCTCGCGAGTATTAACGAGGGCTAGCGCTCTTGTTGTGTACTGTCATGTCGCTAACCATTGCTGATGC
>NZ_LWFT01000246.1:0-770 GCF_001635105.1 Oleiphilus sp. HI0079 | reverse complement strand
CTGGCAATCGCTGAGAAGCAAAGCGTGCTGGAATAATGACGGTATATCGCAACATTAAAACAACCTTCTATTTTATATGGTGGCTTTTGCTTATCTAAAGACGTGGTTTAGTCTTTGCTCAGTTTCTCGTCTGTCGTCAAGGTGCGCGCCTCAGACTCAAGCATCACCGGAATGTCGTCGCGAATCGGGTAGGCAACACCATCTGCTTTACAAATGAGTTCCTGGGCATCCTTGTCATACTTCAGCTCACCTTTACAAAGCGGGCAAGCGAGAATCGAGAGTAACTTCTTATCCAAAACAGTGTCCCTTAATTAAAACCGTATTCAATTTTCCAGCCGTGCGAGACGACCCATTTCATTGAGCTGATTGTAAAGCCTCTCACCTAGATTGTCTTGAAGTTCCGGCTCAACACGCAGGAACCAAGCATCTTCACAATGTAGATCTTTGCATTTTGCCGCGTCTTTTTCGGTCATGAGGATCGCTGTTTTTTTATCGTTCAGATCTTTTTGCTTGTAGCCATAATGGTCTGGGTAAGGGTATTCATCGCACCTGAGGCCCAGGGCCTGCAAGGTACCAAAAAAACGCTGCGGATTGCCGATCGCAGCAATCGAAGAAAAACGTTGCGACGCGTAACGCTCTACAAAGGTATTTACATCGATACTTTCAGAACCATCCAAACGAACAAACTGCTTCGGAGTAAGCTGCATGTGCGTTCGAAAAACGGAATCCGGCAATGACGTAAGCAATGTCATCTCCGTCTCCAATGCGCC
>NZ_LWFT01000245.1:0-864 GCF_001635105.1 Oleiphilus sp. HI0079 | reverse complement strand
AGTTATTTATATTGAGAGCTTGATTCTAGGTTTCGAGTATTCTCCCCATGACAAATTTCTTCAAAGCGTCAATGCTGTTCAACTGTCACTCTATGCCATCTTCATGCATGGTTTCTTTGGCCAAACTGTAGGTAAAATGCTTGTGGGTGTAAAAGTCCTAAATCATGAAAACGAGCAACCAATTGGGCTGCTTCAATCATTGCGCCGAGAATCAGTTACATTATTGCTCAACGTCATATGGGTAATCCTTAGTATTGTTGCGTCTGTTATGGTCTATCAGGGTGTCGAAGATCTAAGTAATTTAGTTACCACCATACTTATATTTGCTGCTCTCTCACTTATCTGGGGTATTTCAGAATTCGTTACAATGTTGTTTAGTGAAAAACGGAGGGCTGTTCATGACTTTATTGGTAAAACTGTGGTCGTTCGCATATAACCAGGCCAGCCAGCATCGCTCCCTGCGGTCGCTGGACCTCGTTTCACTCGGCCGCTGCTGGCGGCGTTATGTTCTTTAAGAATATCAACAACTAGGGAATCGGAATGGAATCAATTCTTAAGTACACTCTCTATGCAATATCTTTTGTAGCTCTGGTTACGGGTGCAAACGTTTTAATTGGTGGTGCAGCCGCCGTACCTGGTTCATTGGGTCTGACCTTTCCCCTTGATTAGTACCACTCCATCAATGAGAAATTCCATATTATGCAACCTTCTTCGCGAAGGCTACCGGTGTTAAATAATTAAGCGAGCTATGTGGCCGTTCATGATTGTAGTGCTGCTGCCACAGATCAATTTCATATCGTGCTTCTTGTAACGTTCGGAACCAATGTTGGTTCAAGCAAGCGTCTCTAAACTTCCCATTGAAGC
>NZ_LWFT01000244.1:0-15473 GCF_001635105.1 Oleiphilus sp. HI0079 | reverse complement strand
ATCACTACACGGAGTCTCTCACGGGTTATGACCAAAACGAGCTTCAAGGTTTGCACTTCGCCAAGCTACTAGATCCATCAATTTGTCTGGATTCGGTAATCCGCGAAGTGAAGAACATTGCGCTTAGAGATGATGGCGAATATCAGCATGAAGCCGCCGTCATCACAGAAGAAGGAAGACTGCGCTTTTTAGCATGGCGCCATGTACCACTAATTAACCAAAAGACCGGCTCACGGCAAATTCTGTCTATCGCGCTCGATATTTCCGGGCGGGTCGAAGCAGAAAGCGAGCTCGCTTGGCTCGCAAGGCACGACTCGCTAAGTGGCTTACATAATCGCCACGCCTTTGAAGAGCGTCTTGCAGAGTGTTTTGCCGAAAGCACTTCAAACACGCTGCGAGCAAATAGCACCGAGCTGACACATTTTGGCGTGATGTTTATTGATCTAGATGAGTTCAAAACCATTAACGACACCCATGGGCACAACAAGGGTGACGAAATGATTAAAGCGGTCGCCAAAGTGCTTAAAGAGCAGAGTAGAGATAGCGATTTTGTCGCCCGCATGGGTGGAGATGAGTTCGCGATTATTGTGCGCAACTTCCATCGCTATGACCTTGACCGAATTACCAAGCGCATAGTCTCCAAACTGACAAGTATTGTTCTTGAACCGGATATCCATTGCACAGCCAGTATTGGCATCGCAGTGCATACACCATTTACACCCTCGCCCGAAGTATTGATCGGCAACGCAGACGGCGCGATGTATCAGGCAAAGGAAGCGGGCAAGAACCGCTATGTAATTTTTGACGCCGCACAGCGCACAATCGACAGTCGATAGATCAAAAAACGTTCAATACATCTCATTTCCCGCACTCCACACTACCCCGCACTTTCAATTAACCGCATGATGCTTAGCGACTTTAATTTCATTGAAGTCAGCGATGAAGACCTATAAAAATAAAATCACGGAGAAATAAAATGAAAACAAAGATAATAGCCGCGCTATTGGCAGTGGCCTCTCTCGCGCCACTTGCACAGGCAAAAGGTGGCGATGACAAAATTAAAGTTCTATCTCGAAACATCTACTTGGGCGCTGATATTTTCCCGGTTCTTGCGGCGGCGCAAAACCCTGACCCATTGGCCGTCCCACTTGCCGTTACTGAGGTATTTCAGACAGCGCAAGCAACCAACTTTCCTGAGCGTGCAGCGGCACTCGCAGATGAAATTGCGCGCCATTCACCCGACGTCATCGGCTTGCAGGAAGTCTCTATCTGGAGCACGCAGATCCCAGGAGACTTCCTTGCGGGAAATCCGACTGCTGCAAACGATACGGTCTATGATTTCTTAGCAATACTTCAAGCCAACCTTCAGGCTCGCGGTATGGACTACGAGGTCGCAGCGAGCGTAGATAATGCGGATATCGAGCTACCCTTCGTTGCAGGCGTGACAGCACAAGGACCGATTCTTGGTGATGTCCGTTTACAAGATCGTGATGTGACCTTAGTGCGCAGCGGCATTCAATACAGTAATGAATTTAGCGGTAACTTCACATACAACGGCGTTGTCGATATTAATGGAGTTCAGGCATCATTTACGCGCGGCTACAACATGATCGACGTCAATGTTAAAGGCGCAGAATACCGCTTTGTGAATACGCACTTGGAAGTGGGTGGATCAGAGCCATTTAAATCCTTGCAGGCGGTACAAATGAATGAACTGCTTACGCTCGTTGGTGCGACTAGTAATCCAAACATACCAGTGATCATGGTGGGCGACTTTAACAGTGACCCGCGCGAAGAAGCGTTTATCGGTCAATCAGGCATTCCTGGGCTCGATGGTTTGCAACTAGCGCCTCCTTATCTGCAAGCATTGCTTGGCGGATATGGAGATACTTGGACGATGCAGAAAAAAATCAAAGGCACGGGTTACACCTGCTGCTTTGACGATGCGGTATCCGACGAAACCGCCGAGCTATCATCACGCATTGACCACGTCTTCATAAAAGAAAACGGTCGACCTGTTGGGCGCAGCAAGAGCAAAGTATTGGGTAACTCTGCGGCGGACATGACCGATGCAAGCGATCTCTATCCTTCTGATCACGCAGGCGTCTACGCCAAAATTCGTTTTATCGATTAGTCGGTATGCAAGGGGCGCGACCTAAATCGGTCGCGCCATAGCAGACAAGCCTCCCGTTTTATGTTCGCCTGGACGATCATCAATATTGCAGCACAGGATGACAAAAAACTTGGGGCTTGTGCATGCTCTCCGCTTTGGATCAAACTACGAACGTACATGCGTGCTTTCAAAAATTTTGTCGGCATTCCCCTCAATAAACGCAGAGAATTCATCGCCATCCGCGTTTTTGTAGCGCTTCGCGAATTCGTAAAACACGCTCGGTATTTTGTAGTCTCCCTCCTGAAACGCGACGGTAACGACATCCGCCATCGTTGAGGATTGCTCAAGATATAGCTCTGGTGTGCCTTTCACCTTGCCGCCAGCTTCGTTCAATGCATAGCCCTGCGCTTCGAGAAAATCATTAAGCTCTTGAATCTCGGTAAACTGCGCGAGGCTATTAATTTTGACTGTAAAGTGATTCGGCACAAAACCAAAAACATAAAACCACGCAGCGTATTCAGACTCATCAAGCAAGCTTTGGTATATCTTGTAACTTGGTTTTCCCCAGTGCCGTCCGCTTGCAGCAAGAAGCGTGTTACCGTTCGGTTGATCTAAGCGCTCGTCAAGACTGTGCTTTACATATTGAATGGAGTACTGATCTGAAAGCCGATCAATCAAGTGCACCTGCATCGTACGCTGTAACTCGTCCGAACAAGCATCAAGCAGCAACTCACTGATGAAGACCTTTGGCGCTTGCGAATCCGTGCAATGCTCCAGATGAATGGCGTCGAGCTTTTTCGCTTCAAAGTGATAGTGCCCACGCACCTCATACCCAACTTCCAGAAAGTCATGAGCCAAACGCTCCATACCAAAACGAGCATGCTTTAATGTGCGCAACGCGATATGGTCATTGATCAAACCTGGAGAAGCTTGACGTAGACAAGCACGAATCTCCAAAACCCTCGGATTTAAATCGGAATACACTTGCCACAGGTTTTCGAACAAAGCGTTTATCGTCATCGTCAGCTCCCGTTTCTCGTTCGATATGCACTATCAGTCTATCGTAGATTGGGGTGATTGCAGCATAGATTCGCCAAGCAAGCACCCGACAAAGCGAATGTGCGCTGAGCAACGGAAAATACACTGTACTTTGCAGCCCGTCTGTAAGCATAATTCGCGCTCACAAAATGCCAGCCATCAAGAGCTGGAATCGCTCTTTCGCTATTCAATCTCAGAAATTACGATGTCAGGCTCACTATGCTAAGACAACATGCATTAATTATTGGCTTAGTCATTGCGGTTACAATACACGCATACGATGAATTGGTACTCGCCATTGCCATGCCGACGATTACCGAAGAGTTGAATGGCTTTGAATGGTATGGCCTCGCATTTGCGAGCTATCTACTTACGACACTCATCGGCGTTGTTTGGGCAGGACAAGATACAGACCGTCGGGGCCCTTTGCGTATATTCCTTATCGGCTATGTCGCATTTGGCTTTGGTTTAGTGCTTGCTGGCTTTGCTCAATCCATGGAAGCATTGATGATCGGAAGAGCTTTACAAGGTCTTGGCGGCGGCATCTCTTGGACTGTCGCTTTCGCCACAATTAACCTAGCCTACGAGCCGCTGCAGCGACCAAAAATGATTGCGGTACTCGATGTGGCTTGGATTGTACCTTCGCTACTCGCCCCTATAATCGGTGGCTACTTTGTCGATCATCTAGATTGGCGCTGGATTTTTCTAAGCCAAATCCCGATTCTCCTAGTCGCTGCTGCTCTGCTCTACCCGAGACTTAAACGGCTCGACAAATCCGTAAACGAACAGCAAAGCCTACCATCAGTAAACAAAATACATTCGGCACTTTGGCTGGCGTCTCTTTGCGCTCTCATTCTGTATGTTAGCAACCAGGCATTGTCGTGGCAGTGGGTATTGCTCATCCCCGGCCTATGGCTTATGCGCAGGCCGTTTCTTGCTCTTATGCCAGACAACTTCTTTTCGCTTTCAAACATGCTGACCTTGGTGCTGGTTGTGCATGGAATTGTCTTTATTTGCTTCTACGGGTTAGAGATTTTTCTCCCGATTGCCACCACTAAGATCCATGATATGGATGCGGTCGATACAGGGATTTTAATTGGCGTTGGCGCCTGTACGTGGTGTCTCGCTTCCTTTTTGCAGGCGAAAATCAGTGCTAGGTTAAACGCATCGACATCGCTTGCTATAGGCTTTGGGATGTTTTTAATAGGTACGCTTCTTTTTATTGCCAGCAACCACTTCCCCGAAAATAGCGAGTTCAATGGACCCACGACGATGTCGCTTGCCATGCTGTATCTTGCGATGGCCGTTGCCGCTTTCGGCTCGGGTATGGCCTTCAACACCTGCGTCACTGCGGCCATGGCGAGCACGCAAAAAGGTACAGAAGGGGCTACGTCAACCTCACTGGGAATTATCAGCTCTCTCAGCATTGGCTTAATATCCGGTGTAGGGGGCGCTGTTTTAAACCTTGGTGAGCGACAAGCTCTCGCCACGTCCGTCACGCTGGATACAATCTGGGTGCTGACAGCGGTTTGCGCCCTCTCGGTTTGTTTTGTGTTTGTCCCTAAAATCCGTCGACTAGAGATCAATGCAAAGGCGCAGTAAATAGAGTAAGCACTGATCCATTCGCCCAACAAAACAGAAAAAACCACTATGAATGAAAAGACGCGCAATCAGCTAGAGCAAATAATGGGACTCGTTGCAGATCTAAAGCCAAGCAACTTACTCGTCATTTCTAGCAAACTCTACCCTCTTCTAAAAGCATCTAAGCCGGCTTGCACCCTCACATCTCTAGACCTAGAAGCAATGCCACTTGAAACCTTCTCCGAGCATCTTAGCCCTCTAGTTCAGCACATTGACATGGTGATCGTCGCTGAGGACATCGAAACGCTGGATCGTGAACGAGCAACACAAGTCATCGGCCAGCTGCGAAATGTGTTAAACGCACAGATCATTGCCCTGCTATCGAGTAAGGCAGCGCTTGGCTTTAATGAAATGATCGGGCTTGGATTCAAACGGGAATCGATAGAAAGCGGCTTAGCCACCTATACATACGACATTGCCAACTACAATAAGAAGCGCGAGTGGAATAACGCGCGTTTTTGGGCCAATCCACAAAACTTTGATAAGTTTCGGTGGTAAGTCAGAGCAAGCCTAGTTAAGGCTGCTCTACTATCTGAAGCTCCGTTACCACATCCAAGCCTGAGACATCCTCAAGATCCAGATCGATCGATTCAATCCCGCAAAGCTCACCAACAGAACAAAGCTGTCCGTTCTTATCAAGGTCGGATTGCACAACAACCTCATAGGCCCCAGGCAGTAAACCTTCTACCTGATAAGACCAAATTCCCTGCCCGACCGCTTGCGCATCGACCTGGTTAGCCAAGCCATTGCCGTTATAAAACTGCACGTACATTGGGGCATCAAATTGCTGACCATCAATATTTTGCAACTCAAGCGAAACGCCAATGTATTGAACAGTGCCTTCGCTATCGGTAACCGAAATCGTTGCGAAGTAGGCTGTGTCAAACAGATTTCGCGTATCTACACTCAACCGATATCGAGTCACAGACGGCAGTTCAGGCTCGTCAGCCGGATCAAGCTCTTCAATGACTTGTTCGATCGACAACCACGACTGGTCACTGGTGACAGATGCGATTGATCCATACTCCGTTGAGTTGCTAATGCTTAGCTCGCCCGCAATCGCACTTTGAGTAAACCTAAACTCCCTATCAGAAACACGATAATCCGGAACTTTTGGCGCGATATTAGCCGGATCAGCAGCAATTTGTTGTGCAATACTGACGGCTTTAAAAGCGTCAATCATACCGTGCCCAAAATACGGATCCCGCCCATCAGGGCCAATATCATTAGTGAGTGCGCCGGACGCTAACAAGGAGTCTACATGTGCAGGGGTCAGATCAGGATACACAGACTTCATAAGTGCCAGAACGCCAGAGACAACCGGTGCAGAAAACGAGGTGCCTTGAGATGGAGAGTAACCCGAGGGTTTGCCGTCTGGCAACGTGAGGCCTGTGGGGCTCCCATCAACCCGCATAATTGCATCGAGATATCCATCTCGATCTAAATCTGTGGCGCCATCGCTCAAGTCAGAGATTCCGGCAGGCGCAACCACATCGACAAACTCATTGTAGGTAGAATAGGCGACCTTGCTGCCTTGATAGTCCGTCGCACCGACTGAAATCACACCGTGATTAGATGCTGGATAATTCACAACATAAGAGTATTCATTTCCAGATGCAGCAACCAATATAAGGCCCTCAGCTCTTGCCGCATCGATGGCTTCGAGCATCGACATACTAAAAGCCTCTCCGCCAAAGCTCATGTTAACAATGTCTGCGCGTTGAGACGGCGTTTGCCCACTTACATTATCTAAGCCACTGACATACCTGAGAGCGTTGGCAATATCATAATCACTATACAAACCCTCTTTATTCGCAACCTGAACAGGCATGATTTTCCCGCCCCAAGAAACACCAGCCATCCCTAAGCCATTCTGCGAATTTGCGCCGATGATAGAAGCAACGGAGGTTCCATGCCAAGCATCAGAAGGCTGCATTACCCCAGCAATCTCCTCTGGATCATCATCGATACCGGTGCCGTCAATCGCTAAACCCGGATCAGACACAAAGTCGTACCCTTGAACCAACTTACCAGCAAACTCTTCTTGGTTTGACTGGATGCCGGTATCCAACACCGCGACGATCACGTCTCTAAATGTTCCATCTGATAATGCCGCAGGGCCGCCAGTAGTGATATCCCAGGCCTGAGGCAAATTGATTCGCTCGTGCTCCCACTGATATTGCTGCAACGGCTCGCCACTTAACAACATCGGTTGACGCACGTAGTTGGGTTCTACAATCCGCACATCCGCTCTTAATGAAAGCTCCTTGATACGCCGCAACGTGAGTAAGTCTTCCATACCTTCGGGGTTAATAGCAGCAAGCTCTAGGTCGGCAGGAGACAAATCTGGAAGGTGCTCGGAGTCTAGGGACAAAAGCGAAGCACGGCTGAGATCAAAGTGATCAACCGACCCGCCCAGTGATGCAGCGTATGTTCGAAAACGTTTGTCTGATGTATCAAGGTTGAGAATCGCCTGCTGCTCCGCAAAATCATAAACACCCGAACTATTTAACGAGCTGGAGCTTACCGCCTGCGTTTCCAAAGCATAGGTTCCCGCACCCTCTTCAGCGAGCACTCGAATATAGTAGCGCCCCGTTTCAGGCACAACGATTTGCTCTTGCGCTCCTGCATTATAAGACTTACCTACCGGGACAATATTCGCTAAACCATCTTGTGCTTCTGATTCTTTAAAGAGTTCCAAATCTAAATCGAATAGCGTGACATCTTTGTCTGTTGGCGTCCCTCGCAGCGCAAGTGTTTGGCCTTTCTCAAGATGGGTGAAGAAGATATCTTCTTTATCTGTGCGCTCCGCAAAGCGCCCTTGATCAATCGAAGTCACACTCGCAGATACAAAACCCTGCACCGCCGCAAAGCCATTTATCCGCTGCGCTTCAGCAAACAAGTTGTTTGGTATCTCCGGTGCACGTTCGTCATTTAAATCACTGTCTGCCGTTAAATTATCAGGAGTCGATATTGAACCGGCGATAGATGAACCATAAACACACGACACCAAAACCTGATCATAATCACCAGTAAGCGCAATACC
Organism: Oleiphilus sp. HI0079; assembly: GCF_001635105.1. Taxonomy (NCBI): domain Bacteria; kingdom Pseudomonadati; phylum Pseudomonadota; class Gammaproteobacteria; order Oceanospirillales; family Oleiphilaceae; genus Oleiphilus; species Oleiphilus sp. HI0079. The sequence goes on along the minus strand of NZ_LWFT01000244.1, from coordinate 7,635 downwards.
ATTTCCAGAAACGGAGCAGCGATGGTGTTCAGCGACCGCATCAACGGAGATATTTAAAGGTGCGTCTTCGCTCACTCGATCTGCAAAGGCAAAAGGTTGATTGCCCGTCACAACCACGGTTTGTTCACCCGAGCGGAGAGTGATCTCGCCACTTAAGCCTTCTACCGCCCCGCTTACAAGATGATGGCTGTAGCGACAAGCTACTTCAACTGATACCGAGCCTTGCGTGACAACCAGCGTTTCAGGGTTCACCTCGCAACGTTGATGGTCTGGCTGAGTAACAATAAGAACCTGCGCAGATGCACCGTCCTCGATTTGTTCGCCAAACTCGACCGCCCCATCCGAGATCAGGGTTCTTGTCGCCTGATCACCTAAACCTAGCTCTAGCTCTCCCACCAAACCACTCACGATGGCAGACACTCTATAAGCCGCGGGCCGACAGTTTAGCTCTACAGTTTGATCAGAAAACATCGATACGGAAGAAGCACTCAATTCGCAAATTGAACCGCTGGGTACCCCACCAATAATTGAAAGCTCAACTTGCGCACCTTTGGGTAGCGTTAGTACGCCCGGAAACGAAGAGTCTGTCGAGAACTCTACCGGCTCAATACGGCTACTTTCGAGACGCAACTGAACGGGAAATCCACTCAGACCATTGATTGGAACCTGCAAATCATAAAAAGTGTCTCGACAAGACACCGATAAAGCAGAGGCTTTGTCCTCCATCAACTCGAGCTCAACCGGTGTAAGTGAACAAGTCTGTTGCACAGGATCTGAGACAACACGAACGTTTAGCTCATCGGTCTCAGAAACACGTCTCGCAAATACGAAATCGCCATCTTCGGTTAGAGTCAGCTCTTGTTCTTCAACAGCTATGCGAACTTCACCGTCTAAACCCGAAACTGCACCGCCAAGTAGATGAGCTATATATTCACAAGAGATATTGATATCAGTCCGATCACTATCCAGACCAATGTCTGAGGCCCATGGTTGAGCAGAAACGCTGCATTCCTGATCTAGAGGCTGTTGTAAGAATTCAAAGCTAATTGCGTTCGCTGCGACAAATTTTTTATCAAATGCATATTCGACGAACTCATCAGGGTTTGTCGAGGACACATTGACAACTTGATTGCCAAGTTTGAAGCTCAAACTACCGTTTAGATCACGAATACTTCCCGCTAAAGAATAGCCTTCTTCACACAACACTCGAACGTTGTTGATGTCTCCCCCATTAAAGCTTCCCTTCTCGCTATTAATGTCGCAAACATACCCTTCGGGATGGGATGCTATCTGGATATTGAAACTCTCTCCTGCTTCAAAAAGATCAGGTAGAACGAAATCATTACCTGAAACGGTTAGCCTCTGCGTCTGACTACCATCCTCCTCGAGCAACTCGAGAGGAAACGCATCTAAGATTGGCTGAAGAGATCCATCGTCGGGATCGATAAGAAAGGCTTTTCCAGCTAAAAAGTATTGGGGCAACTGGGGTTCGGTGCCATCCCCGCAAAGAATTCGTATCGAAGTAATTTGTCCTTCAACCACGCCAGAGGCCAAGCGCGCATCACAGACGAGGCCAACAGAAGTATCCACAACAGAAACAGAATACTCAGAGCCTTTTTTAAGCAAAGATGGGAATGTGAACGGTCCATCCCCACTCAAGGCTAAGCGCTCATCTCCCAATGCTAGAGTCACATGCCCATCCACGCCAAAAGCGCCACCGCCAATACTATAAGCATCACGCAAACAGCGAATTTCTACATTAGAAATGCTCGACGAGTCGAATGTAAGGTCGGCATTTTGAATGGAGCAGGAATAATGCTTCGGCTGCGTGACAATGCTTAGTGCGACAGAGTCTCCTGTCTTAAACTTTTCTGGAAAGGTAAATCGGCCATCACCGGTCACCTCAATCAGGTTGTCGCCATAACGAAGTTGAATAGGCTCTGAGACACCAAAAGCTTGCCCGTTTAGTGTATAAGAGACGTCTGAAAGCACTTCTGTTTCAGGTGAAGGCGCCTCTTCTGAGCTGCTCCCACAAGCAGTTAATACAATAAAGCTGCAGATCAAAAAAAATCGAGACAACATCATGTTCGGCTTCATAAGACTTGTTATTCTGGGTTCACGAGAGATTCTTAAAATTAGTTCAGAAATTGTAACATCACGTAACGACACTGAATTAGAACCAACGCTCAGAACGCGCTAGACTGATCACAAAAAGTGTCAACGAACGTCAACTGAAACCAATACAGGCACGAAAATTGTGAATTCATACTCGCAAATCAAATCGAAATGACCATCCCGCGCCCTATCGATTCCATGCTCAAACATATTAAGGCGACGTTAGACCTATTTACCTGCATTTCGGGCCGCGTCGGAAAATCAGATTCGACAGGCGGACGTTGCGCTAGCCAGCCAAGTCCTCGCTACATAAGAAAAGCTGTCGTGCATCTTCCATTGATCGGCTTGATAAGCGGCGCTCTTGCGGGGCTCTGTTTTTACTACTGCGCTCAATACTTCTCTACGTTCACCGCCTCTCTGCTTGCGATAATTGTTTCCATTCTTTTCACTGGCGCGATACATGAAAAAGGCTTGGCACACAGCTGTGATGATTTCGCGAACGATGAACAAAACACGCCATCTGCAAGAGTGCGGCTAGGTACACACGGCACATTGGGCCTGCTGCTTGTTATCCTCTTAAAGGCCTCCCTGATCGACGACGTATTCTTCTTGAATGGCTATTTGAGAGATGAGATGTCTGTAGTCGTTTTGATTTTTATGTGTACACATTCGTTGAGCAGATTAATGGCCGCCACCTTGGTTTATTTCACACCGGAGGACAAAAGCTCGGCTAGAAATACGCCTTGGTCCTTGTCACTAATCGCGCTCTCAGGACTTCTCGCTTTGGTGCCTCTCGGACTACTTATCGAGCTTAGCCATCGACCGCATTATTCTCTGATACTGCTTCCGATGATGACCGCAACATGGTGTATATTTGAATATACAAAAAACCGCCGAACCCAAAACAAACTTCATTCTCTTGGTGTAGTTCAGCAGGTAAATGAGCTCATTTGCTTGGCTACTTTTGCCATCATTTTATAAAGACAAGCGATATGCCCGCTCATGCAAAAAAGATTGATGCACATCAAGCAAAACTCTTGATGTTGCTCCTACACTAAAGCGAATTGCAGAAATGAATTACTTCGCCGACTCGCGAAAGCACGTTCAGTCTCTGTCCGATATACGCAGGGAGAACCAGAGTCGAAACAAAAAGCAAAGAAGGACTGGAGGGAAAGCACTATGCCGGAATACCAAAACATCCTCGTTGCACTCGAGTGTAGCAAGGAAAGCGACGCCGTTTTAAAGCGTGCAAAAAGATTGGCGGATGCGCAAGGCAACGCGACGCTACATTTGCTGCACGTGGTGATTGATATCATTGCTGTCGATTGGGTAGGAATGCCCGGACAAGTCCCCCCACCAATTGATCAAGAGGAGCTCAGTGCATCTGCAGCGAATTATCTAAAACCCATGATTGACTCAGCGGGCCTTGACCCTAGCACCCTCACGATGCGCTATGGTTTTGCAGCGCAAGAGATTCTCGATCAAGCCAAAGAAGTTGATGCTGACCTGATTATTGCGGGCAGTCATGCACGCCATGGTCTTGAACGATTACTTGGTTCGACAGCACATCGAATACTGAATCTGGCTGACTGCGATGTGCTTCTCGTGAGAGTGTAAAGCTTAGAGGGGTTTATCAGCACTCGAGCGCGCTGTCGCGAGCGCGCTTCCTTTAGCCTTGCCCTCGTCTTCAGACTGATTTGCAGGCATCGGTATGTCGCGAGGCAATACGGGCGGCATATCTGTGTACGTTTTATTCCATACTAAGTCGCTGATGTGCTCGGCAGGCTTGTAATCCAAGGGAGCCATTATCAAAAGATTTCGAACGGCTTCACAATCAAAATCCTTACTGCCCTCATCGATTCGATCTAAAAGTACTTTCACATCATCCCAAGACAGAGAAACCTCTCGAGCTCGCATAATACGTGAATGCGCCGTCTTCATAGGTTCGTTGCCAATTAACAGCTCTTCGTAGAGTTTTTCGCCAGGGCGTAACCCAGTGTACTCAATTTCGACATCGCCATCGGGGTTCTCCTCATCTTTGACCTCAAGCCCCATTAGGCGAATGAGTTTTTTAGCCAAATCGCTAATTTTGACGCTTTCACCCATATCCAGCAAAAAGACATCACCGCCCTCACCCATAGCACCCGCCTGTAAAACCAGCTGCGCGGCCTCAGGAATCGTCATAAAATATCGTGTAATTTCTGGGTGAGTTACTGTGACCGGCCCGCCTTTTTTAATTTGATCTCGAAAAAGTGGTACTACAGAACCAGACGAGCCGAGAACATTTCCAAAGCGCACCATACAAAACCGCGTCGTATTTTGACGCTTGGACAGACCTTGTAACACCAACTCAGCCAGCCGCTTCGACGCGCCCATTACATTGGTCGGTCTTACCGCTTTGTCAGTCGATATCAACACGAACGTTTCCACTTGCGCTTTGATCGCAGCTTCAGCGCAATACCAGGTGCCAAAGACGTTGTTACGAACGCCTTCGATCACATTTTGCTCAACCAAAGGAACATGCTTGTAAGCTGCGGCATGGTACACCGTTTCGATTTGAAAGCTTTTCATCACCTGAGTCATGCGGCCTTGCTTTTGCACAGACCCTACGACCGCCCGCAACTCAACGCCCAGACCTTTCTTATGAATGTAGTGCTTTAACTCACGCTCAATCTCATACAAAGCAAACTCGGAAGAGTCGACCAAAATAAGTTTTGATGGTGAAAGACGTACAATCTGTCTGCATAATTCTGAGCCAATTGAGCCTCCAGCCCCGGTCACAAGAACCGATTTTTTGGTGATGCAATCTGCAAGCAACTCGCGATCAGGAGAAACCTCGTCCCGGCCGAGCAAATCCTCAATATCCACATCGCGAATTTCCTCAATCTTGGCTTTGCCAGAAACGACGTCGGTAATATCCGGGATGGTTTGAACCACAACAGGGTATTGCTCAAGAAAACGAATCACTAAACTTCGCCGAGACCGCGGAGCATGCCCAAGAGCCAATAACACGCGTTTCGCGCCATATTTTGCCAATACTTTGGGTAATGCTGCAGGGCTATATACTCGAACCCCGTTTAAATCTTGCCCATGCAAACTTTCATCATCGTCAACAAACGCGATCGGCTGCATGGCTTTGCTATGAAACAACACCGAACTTAACTGCAAGCCCGACTTACCAGCGCCATAGATAATCACTCTCTCTTTAGTGCGAACAATGGAGTTATGCACTAACGAGCGCGCAGTCATTCTTGAGCCCCCGACGAACACCAGCGCCAAACACCAATAGATAATGGGGACAGAGCGCGGCATCTCTGCGTTCAAAAAAAAGGCTGAAAGAGCCAACACCAGCGTAGAAATCGTCACGCCGCCCAATACCGCACGCATCGCATGATTACTCATATATCGGATAACCGCGCGGTACAAACCGAGCTTGATAAAACAGAACAAGCTACAAAGAACAGTCAGTGACATGACCGTTGCTATCTGCCAAGAGTCGGGAATGTAAAACGCATCTAAGCGCAAACTAAACGCCAACCAGATGGCAAGCGGAAGTGAAATCGAATCGATTAAAAGAGATACCAATCGTTTTTGGTAGCGGGGTAAAAATAGTAAATTGTTCAGCACGTCCTGCTTGTCCCTAGTCACGTCCAGCCAATCGCTCTGGTGTAAGTGAGTATGCGCTTGCTTTTATATGACAACGAATATAGTCAAGGACAATAAAAGTGTCGAGCTCGTCACATAGATTATCTCATCAAAAACGGCCGAATTGAAACCGTGTTCCTTTTTATTAGACCAGTGTGGCATAGACCCTAGTTCGAGTAAAAACAATTGTTTGTCTTGAGCGTCGTTTTAAGTAACTGGTAATATCTAAGCTCAGAATGAGGTTAAGGATTAACCTCATTCGTGCTTCATTATTGAAGGCTTTAATAGCTCGCTTAGCGAAGTCGCCAGCCAACACAAGGAATCGTATTTTGGCACGCACCTACTTATATATTCTGGCCAATAAGTACAATGCCAGAATGAAAATCTGCACTACACCCAACTTGCTTGCCAGCGTCTATCGTGCTCGAGAACAATACCGGCGCGGCCAAACTTGGAAAACCAAAACAGACAGGCTCGTTTATTTCGAAGAATATCGAGACCCCAAGCATGCACTGGAACGTAAAAAAGAGATCGCTGCCCTCTCGCAACTCGAAAGAGAGCACTTCATTGAGAGGCTCAATCCGCATCTTGATGATCTCTGGCCTCAAGTTGCCGAGAGCTATCATTTTGATGAGATGGGTATCAAAGTAGATAAAATTCGCAGAGTGATGACAAAGCGTTGGTATGAGCATCTTTAGATAACAAAATATACCGTGGAAGGGGCAGGGCCCAAACCGACTTGGCCTAGACCCTTTGAGTTTTTGTAGCCGATACGGATTGACAGCCTTCCTCAAACCACCGCCGGTACAAGTTCTAAGTCGTAAGTAGCACCCTGCTGACTGACAGTTGTGATTGCTGCGTCGTGCGCGTCATCTGCATCACTAGCAGATACAACCGCCATGGCTGATGCAAGACCGGGTTCAAGGCTGCCAGCGGCCGAATGAGTGCTCGTCGAGGCCAAGGTCTGCGACTCAACTTTCGTAAACTCCAGCCAATTCAAGTTAAATCCATCACCAAGCACATCAAGCCGTAAGTCTTGCCCTTCCGGATCTCCCTGATTGGGGGTGCCATGCTCAACAACAATCTGCCCAAGCTCATGTGTTTGCCAATTTTGCCAAGCACCCGTCGAAGAGACTTCTTTCGATAGAATTTGCTCTTGCCCCGTACTTAATGAGAACACACCGGTATCGTAAGGCGATGCCACCCGCGCAGAAACAGCATAAACACCAACATCGAGGTCTAAGGAATACTCAAGCCATTCACCAGCGCGCATCCAACCAATGTTAAAGCCACCGCCGGCATCGCTTGTCACCTGTATATCTACATTATCATCGCGATATTGGCCGCCACTATTACCCGCACTATTGTCATAAGCAAACTCATAATCTTCCGCTTCTAATCGATAGCTTTCTTGCATAACAGGCGCTTCGCCTAAGTCTTCAGCAATCAAATCTAAGGCAACGCTATCTATGTTTGCCCCGCTGCTCCCCGTCGTTTTGAACGCCACGTTATGCTCACCACTTTCAAACGTCATCGTCAGACTGGTCGATCCCCAATGCGACCAAGATCCCGTGGCTTGAAAATCTAGCGTATCGACAAAATAGCCGTCTACAAACACATCTAAAGGCCGGTTTCCATACGCTAACGCATAACGCACATCAAGTTGATAAACGCCTTCTGAAGTTTCGACATCGAATGCCAGTGCTCCTTCCTCAATCATGTCGATAAAACCCGAGCCGTCAAAACCGGCGTGATTGGTAGCTACCTGATGCCCGCCAAGCTGAGCCTGTTCCACATCAAGCGACACCAGCGTGATGACATCTGGTTCTGGTTCTGGTTCTGGTTCTGGTTCTGGTTCTGGTTCTGGTTCTGGTT